>NZ_JBEYLC010000001.1:0-225945 GCF_040635885.1 Nocardiopsis sp. NPDC006832
AAGGCTCTTGGCCTCGGCCGGAGAGGTCCCCCACTGGTGGGTGATCCACGCCTGGATGCTGCGCTGGCCGCCCTCTTCCAACAGGGCACCGGTGGCCTCCATACGGGCCAGGGAGGGCAGCATCCCATAGCGGATCCGGTCTGTTTCCTGATTGAGGCGGCCGAACTGTGCGAGCACATCGCCCTCGCACCCGAACGGGATATCCCGGCCGGAGAATTCCACCGCCATCTCCCGCGCACCCGCCATCGCCTTATCGACCGGGGTGTTCCCGGTCGGGCGCGGCGTGTGGGGAGGAAAGCTCATACTCTGATTATATGCGAACACCCTCAAGAATGACAGGCCTCCCTGTGAGTTTATTAGTCGAATTCTGGAGCTGGCATTCCTGCTATGCGATAGCCTCTGTTTCAGGTTGCCCGAACCCCCTTTTCCTTATGGCCGGATCCGCCCATCGCGGAGACACTCCTGGCGAATTCGAGGGAAGGGGCTCTGAAGAGAAACGATCTTGTCCGTAGCGCCATGTTGGGCGCCCAACATGGCGCTACGAGCAAGATCATCGCTGTGAAGACCAGAGCCGGCTACCGCGGGGACGCGCCCCGCCCCGTGCCCGACCTGTAGCGGGTACTTCGTGACCGGACCCGTCACGTAGTGGCGACGCGGCCCACGAGGACACCAGAGGGAAGGGAAGGCATCCGGCCGGCTGCGGCCGGAGTGGGCCGAAGGCCCACCGGGCCGTTGGGACCTCAACCACTCTCCCCCCTTCCCCGATAGCCGCCAAACCGCCGCCCGCACCGTACGGGTCAAGGCCACCAACCACAGCGTCACAGAACCCGACATCGCCTTGACGCGTGCGGTGCGGGCGGCAACAATCACGCGGCGGGGAAGGAGGGAGAACCCACCCCACCCCGCCAGGCCACCAGCAGGGCCCCGACCCGAGGCGCCCCACCCCACACCCCACCCCGCCCAACCACCCCAAAGAGCCAGAAACCCTAGGCGCCCCACCAATCCACCCGAGCACCCCCACCAACCCCAAGAACCAAAAACCTGAGGCACCCCACGCCCCATCCCCACCACACCCACCCACCCCCGGGCAGCACGAAACCGGCGAAACCAGCGGCTCCCCCAAGATCGATGGGATCACGCCCACCGACCCCACCACCACCCCGAACTCCCCTGCCTGTGGATAACTCGCCTTCCTTGCGGAAAATCCGATCTCTAGCCTCCGATCCCCCACCCCCCTTTCCGACCGTCTTCCGTCCTCACCTCCCACTCCCCGTGGCCCACGTCCCCGCCGCGTCCCGCCACATCCCGCGACGTCCCGCCACGCACACGAACGCGCGGGTGCCCCGGTACACCGGGACACCCGCGCGTTCGCGTTCGCTCAGCTCGCGCCGTGCACGACCCGATCGGCCCGTTCCTCGCTGGGCTGGATCTCACCGGACAGGATCTGCTCGGCGTAGTGGCAGGCCACCCGGTGGGTACCGCTCTTCAACGGGCGCAGTTCGGGCCGCTCGGTGTCGCACAGCTCCTCCTGGCGCCAGGGGCACCGGGTGTGGAACCGGCAGCCGGTCGGCGGGTTCGCCGGCGAGGGCAGGTCACCGGCGAGCAGGATCCGCTCACGGGAATCCTCGACCGTGGGGTCGGGAACCGGCACCGCCGACATCAGCGAACGGGTGTAGGGGTGCATCGGGGTCTCGTACATCTCGTCGCTGGTGGCCTCTTCCACCAGTGAACCCAGGTACATCACCCCTACGACGTCGCTGACGTGCCGCACGACCGCGAGGTCGTGGGCGATCACCAGGTACGTCAGCCCCATCTCCTCCTGGAGTTCCTCCAAGAGGTTGAGCACCTGCGCCTGGATGGACACGTCCAGGGCGGACACCGGTTCGTCGCAGATGATGAGGTCCGGTTGCAGGACCAGCGCGCGGGCGATGCCGATGCGCTGGCGCTGGCCGCCGGAGAACTCGTGCGGGTAGCGCTTGAGCGCCTTGGCGGACAGGCCCACCCGTTCCAGGGCGTCGACGATGCGGGTCTCCCGATCCTTCTGGATCAGTCGACGGCGGTCCTTGGCGGTGGTGCCTTCGGGGATCTCCTCGGGCCCGCCGATGCCGTGGGTCTCCAGCCCTTCCATGAGGATGGCGCCGATGGTCTGCCTCGGGTTGAGGCTGCCCAGCGGGTCCTGGAAGACCATTTGGAGGTTGGCGCGTTCGCGACGCATGGACTCGGGGTCGAGTCCGGCGAGGTCGCGCCCACCGAACCACACTTCGCCGTCGGTGATCTGGTTCAGGCGCAGGACGGCTCGCCCCAGGGTGGTCTTGCCGCATCCGGATTCGCCGACGAGGCCGTAGGTCTGGCCCTTCTCGATACTCAGCGAAACGCCGTCGACGGCTTGGACGTGCCCGATGGTGCGGTCGATGAGCACGCCGCGCTTGATCGGGAAGTGGACCTTGAGGTCCTTGATCTCCAGCAGGCTCATCCCCGCTCCTCCTCGTCTTCGCCGTCTCTGCCGTCTCCCACGTCTTCGCCGGCAACGGTCGCGGTGTCCAGGACGGCCCGGTCCACCACTTCCGCGTGCTCGATGGGATTGACGCAGCGGTGGACGTGCTCGCCACCGCCACCACCCCCGGCGCCGTCGGCCATGGTCACGAGAGGGGGCGGCCCCTGGAGGCACTCCATCGTGTAGTGGTCGCAGCGGGGCGCGAACGCGCAGCCGTCCGTCCAGGCGATGTTGTCGTTGACGGAACCGCGCACCGGGGTGAGCGGCTCCCCTCGTGGCGCGTCGAGCCTCGGGATGGACCCGAGCAGTCCCACGGTGTACGGGTGCGTGGGGTCGGCGAACAACGGTTCGCGTGGCGCGGTCTCCACCGCCCTCCCGGCGTACAGGACGTTGATGTCGTCGCACAGGCCGGCCACCACGCCCAGGTCGTGGGTGATCATGAGCAGGGCGGTGCCCTCCTCGGTGACCAGGTCCTTGAGCAACTCCAGGATCTGCGCCTGGATGGTGACGTCCAGGGCGGTGGTGGGTTCGTCGGCGATCATCAGGCGGGGCTTGCAGGCCACCGCCATGGCGATGAGCGCGCGCTGGCGCATTCCACCGGACAGTTGGTGCGGGTACTCGTTGAGCCGTCGAGTGGGATCGGGGATGCCCACCCGGTACAGCAGGTCGGCGGCCTCCTTGCGGGCGACGGCCCCGCGTATCCCCCGGTGTCGCTTGAGGATCTCGGTGACCTGCAGGCCGATGGGAACCACCGGGTTGAGCGAGCTGAGCGGGTCCTGGAAGATCATCGCCATCTGGGATCCGCGCAGGTCCCGCAGGCGGCGTTGGGAGAGGCGGAGCAGATCCACCTCACCGTCGGGCAGCTGCATGACGGCGCTGCCACCGACCTTGACCCCGCGGTCCGGGAGGAGCCCCATCAGGGCCAGGGAGGTGACGCTCTTGCCGCAACCGGACTCGCCGACCAGACCCGTGACTCGACCTTCCTCCAGGCTGAAGGAGACCCCGTCGACGGCGCGCGTTTCACCGGACCCGCGCCGGTGGAACACCACGGACAGCTCGTCCACCGCCAACAGCGGCGTGCTGGAACTCATGGTCACTTCCTCAACTTCGGGTCGAGCGCCTCACGCAGGGACTCTCCCAGGAGGGTGAAGCCGAGCGCGGTGATGATGATGCCCAGGGCCGGGTAGACGGCCAGGGCCGGAGCGCTGGACAGGAACCGTTGGGCCTCGGAGAGCATCGTGCCCCACTCCGGGAAGTTCGCGTCGGGGTTGCCCAGACCCAGGTAGGACAGGGCGGCCGCGTCGATGATGGCGGTCGCCAGGGTGAGCGTGGACTGGACGAGCACCGGCCCCATGGAGTTGGGCAGGATGTGCGTCAGGGCGATCTTGTGGCTGCGCACGCCCATGGCCTGCGCGGCCAGTACGTACTCGCGGTTGCCCTGGGAGATCATCGCGCCGCGCAGCAGCCGGGCGAAGATCGGGATTTGGGCGATACCGACCGCGAGCATGACGGTGGTCAGGCTGGGTCCGACGAGCGCGGCGACGGTGACGGCCAGCAGCAGGGACGGCAGCGCGAGCATCATGTCGATGACGCGCATGATGACGTTGTCGACCTGACGCCCCCACCGGCCACCGAGGACCGTGCAGCCGCCGGCGACGCCGCCGAGCAGGGCACCGAACAGGAAGCCGACGAAGGTGGCGACCACACCGACCATGAGGGTCTGGCGGGCTCCGATCACCATGCGGGAGAACATGTCGCGGCCGAGGTGGTCCAGGCCCAACCAGTTCTCGGCGCGTGGTCCGACGAACTCGTTGCGGTTGGGGAAGACCTCGCTGCCCCAGGCCTGTGAGGTCGGGCTGTAGGGGGCGATGAGCGGTGAGAACAGCGCCACCAGCAAGAACACGACGACGATGATCGCGCCACTGATCGCCATGGGGCTGCGCCGCATGCGTCCGAAGGCCTCGCGCCAGACCCCGGCACCGTGGCCGTCGTCGCCCCGGTCGCCCATGAGTTCGGCGAGCCGGTCGACCTTGGCGGCCTTGCGCTTGTGGAGGGGCGTCTTCTCTTCGGTCTCGGAAGGGCTTTGGGAGCTCGGTGTCGTAGGCATCACTGGGCCCGCACTCTCGGGTCGAGGAGGCTGTACGAGATGTCGACCAGGAGGTTGATGAACACGTACATGGTGGCGATGAGCAGGATGAACCCGGTCAGGACCGGATAGTCGCGTTCCTGGGTGGCGATGTACACGAACGAACCGATGCCCGGGAAGGCGAACACGCTCTCGGTGAGGACGGCCCCCGCGAAGAGGCTGCCGGTGAGCAGACCGACGGCGGTGACCACCGGCAACAGGGCGTTGCGCAGCACGTGGCGGGTGCGGACCGTGGTCCGGTGCAGACCCTTGGCGTTGGCCGTGCGCACGTAGTCCTCTTCCATCACCTCCAGGACGCTCGCCCTGGTCATACGGGTGATGACGGCCAACGGGATGGACGCCAGCGCCAGCCCCGGCAGGGCCAGGTGGGCGAGCGCGTCCCAGACCACGTCCCATTCACGGGTCATGACACCGTCCAGGACGACGAATCCGGTGATGTCGGTGCGGGTGAGCCCCGGGGAGAGCCGGAAGGCCGAGGGGAACCACCCCATGCCCTCGGCGAAGACCACCTTGAGGATGAACGCGAGGAAGAAGACCGGGGTGCAGATGCCCAGGAGGGAACCGCCGACGGCGGCGAAGTCCAGGATGGTGCCGCGGCGGCGCGCGGCGAGGTAACCGAGCGGAAGTCCGATGATGACGGCGATGAGGATCGCGGTCACGCCCAGCTCGAACGTCGCCGGGAACCTGAGGAAGAACTCGTCCAGGACCGGACGTGAGGTCTGGAGCGATGTCCCGAGGTCGCCTTGGGCGATTCTGCGCAGGAAGGCCAGGTACTGAACCATGAGTGGTTCGTCCAGGCCGAGCGACCGCCGCAGCATCGCACGCTGTTCAGGGGTCGCGTCGTCGGGGAGGAGGGCGTACTCCGGCCCGCCCGGCAGCCGTTGGAGCCAGACGAACAGCAGGATCGACAGGCCACCCAGTGTCGGGATGAGCTGTAGGAGTCGCCTGACGATGAATCGCAGCACCTTCGCCGCCTTTCGCCAGTGGTGGAAGGTTCGGATGATCGGGGGATCGCCCCAGGGGAGGTGCGGCGACGGGGGGACACCGCCATGGGGCACCCGTGGTGCCGGGCCCGACCGGCGTGGCGGTCGGGCCCGGCGGAGGTACTACTTCCAGGAGGCTTCGCCGAAGTTCTCCTGCGTCAGCGGGCTGACGTTGGGCGGCTCGACGTCGGGCGAGAAGGCGATCGAGGGCGGGGAGCTGGAGATGGGCAGCCCCGGCAGGGCGTCCATGACCATCTCGTTGAGCTCCTGGTAACCGGCGACGCGCTCTTCCTCGTCGGGGTTGGTGCTCACCTCGGTCATCTTGTCGAAGAGCTCTTCCTCGTCCATGCCCCACGCGTCGTTGTGGGTGGAGAACCAGGTGCCGATGAAGTTGTAGGCGTCGTTGTAGTCACCGGTCCAGCCGAGCAGGTACATCGGGCAGTTGCCGCTGTCGACCTGGCCGGAGTAGACGGACCACTCGTAGGGGGTGGCCTCCACGGTGACGCCGACCTCCTGGAGGTCTTCGGTGATGACGTCGAAGATGTCCTTGGGGGCGGGCATGTACGGGCGGGTGACCTCGGTCGGGTAGCAGAACTCGACGTCGAAGCCGTCTTCGTACCCGGCGTCGGCGAGCATCTCGCGGGCCTTGTCCGGGTCGTAGTCGAAGGTCCGCACGTCCTCGGACCAACCGTCGAGGGTGTCCGGGTGGAACTGCGTGGCGACCTCGCCACCCTCGGGGAGGATGGTGTCGACGATGCGCTGGCGGTCCACCGCGTGGGAGAGGGCCTCACGGACCTCCATCTCGGCGAGCGCCTCGTGGCTCTCCTGCTGGTAGGCCATGTACAGGACGTTGAACACGTCACGGGTGGGCACCTGGAAACCGGCGTCCTCCAGCGGCGCGACGTCGGCCGGGGCGACCAGGTCGTAGCCCTGGATGTCACCGGCCTCCAGCGCCTGGCGGCGGGCGGTCTCGTCGGGGATGCTCCGCAGGATCATGGTCTCGAAGCCCGCCGGGTCGCCCCAGTAGTCGTCGTACCGGTTGAGGGTGACCTCGGCCTGGTCCTGGTTCCATTCCTCGACGGTGAACGGACCGGTGCCGGCGAGTGAGCCGGCGCTCTGGGCGAAGTCGGGGAGGCTCAGGTTGCCCTCTTCACCGGTGACCTCCTGGCCCTCCATGGTCTCCAGGGTGGTGGGGCTCATGATGCCGAAGGCGGCGAGGCTGAATCCACCGGGGAAGATCGAGGAGTACTCGGAGATCTCGATGACGGCGGTGAGCTCGTCCTCGGCGTCACAGGAGACGTAACGGGATTCTCCGGTGCTGTAGTCCTCGTCGGGCTCGGCGAATCCACCGAAGATCGACTGCCAGTAGTAGGACAGGTTGGAGCTCTGGTAGGCACCGGTCAGATTGTTCCAGCGATCGAAATTGGCGCAGACGACCTCGGCGTTGAATTCGTCGCCGTCGTGGAAGGTGACGTTGTCGCGGAGGTTGAAGGTCCAGACGGTGCCGTCCTCGGACTGATCCCAGGTCTCGGCGAGACCGCCGACGATTTCCGAACCACCGGATTCGTGATCGAGAAGGGTTTCGAAGACCTGCCGGCTGTAACGGTAGGTCTCGCCGTCGTTGGTGAGGAAGGGATCCAGTGACGTGATGTCACCGGCGGCCCCGAAGACGAACGGCTGCTCGCCGTCGCCGGAGCCGCGGTCACTCTCCGCACAGGCTGTCGCCACCAGGGTGAGCGACGCCGCGACGGCCACGAGACCGAGCGGCTTTCGGGAAGACTTCGTGAACATGTGGTCCACCTCAGGGGGACGTGGGGTTGAGGCCCAGAACGATTGCTGTGGACCCTAAACCGGTTCACGAGCCCCTGGGAAGATAGACGGCTGGGTATTAATACAACCGTTTCAGATCTGTGCCGTGATCCATAGCTCGGTTTTTCGCGTCCAGGTGTTCAACTGTTCGGGATCTTAAAGGGTGCAACGGAAACCCGAATCCCATGACCCTGAGTACTCGCTTCAGTACATTCCCTCAAAGTTATCCGGTCATAGGATGATTTAACTTTTCCGACATGGTGTCCGTTTCGGACCAAGGACCCTTCGAGCGTCCTATGATCTGCGAATGGACACACCCCTGGACGACGCGTCCCTCACCGCGTTCCTCGAAGGTCAGGACAGCGCCTGGCTCACCGAACAGCTCATGCTGATCGCCGACGAGGACCCCATCACCCGCATCCGCCTGAGCGGTGCCGCCGGCGCGGAGAGCGCGGTCGAGGAGGCACGCGCCGTCGTGCTGTCCCTGGTCAACGCGCACCTGCCCGCCAAGAGCGAGGATGACGACGAGGAGGATGATCCCCTCCATCGCGCACTCGATCTCCTGGACGACCTCATCGACTACGGCTTCGAGGACGAGATCGGCGACGTCGCGGACGAGGCCCGGGAGGTGTACGTCGCCCGTCACGGCGAGGACGACGGCGAGCACTTGGCCCGACTGCACGTCCTGGCCGATGGCGAAGAGGACGACTGACCGGACATGGGGAAGGCCCGGCGGGGAACGGTTCGTTCAAAACCCGCCGGGCCCTTTGTCGAAGTGGAGTGGCCTGGTGCTACTCGTGGCACCAGCGACGCACGTTGGTGCTCCACAGCGCGATGTTGAGGACGATCGCGGAGAGCGCCGCCACGGTCCCCGCCAGCATCAGCGGGGTGTCGGCGAGCCAAGCCGCCAGGAACAGCGTGAACAGCGCGGTACCGAAGGCGAACAGTGAACCGATCTGGGAGGCCCGCCAGAGCACGTGACCGGCTCGACGGACCGGCAGTGCCAGCGCGACCAGGCCGAGGCCGACCAGGGCCGCCATCACGAGCAGCAGCCACAATTCGGTCGTCACGCTCGCGTGGACGCCTTCGGAAAGCATGCTCCCGACCAGGTAGGCGAGCAGGCCGTACAGGGCCGCGGCGACGAACATCAGGACACAGGTCTGACGCACGTCCAGCGGGGGACGCACTCCCGGGTGGGCCGGGGCCAGAAGGCTCTTCCGGGGCGGGGGCACCACGCTGAAGGGGCGGGACGCGGTGGCGGTGGGGGACGGTTGGGAGTCTTGCATGACGAACAGGGTCGCGTGCCGCGCCCCACTGCACAAGTGGAGTAATGCCACACAACGGACCGTGGCCGTGGCATGACGTAACGGAGCGGGACGGATCAGACCCCCGTGGCCCCCATCCGCTCCCCCACGTACTCCAGGGCCTGCGATGTCAGCGTGTCCAGGTCCTCGCGCACGTCGAGTTCCCGGCCGGCCTCGTCCAGGCCGAGCCGTTCCAGGGTCTGCATCTGGGAGAGCAGCAGCCCCGACGGCATGAAGTGGTCCTCTCGGGCGTCGAGCCTCTCCCAGATCACCTCCTGTGTTCCGTGCAGGTGGAGGAAGTGCACATCCGAGGCCCCGGCCCTCAGCAGGTCCCTGTAGTCGCGTTTGAGCGCCGAACAGGCCATCACGGTGGACTCGCCCAGGGCGTCGTTCGCACCGATCCAGCGGGCCAGTTCACGCAGCCATGGTCCACGGTCCTCGTCGGTCAGGGGCACCCCCGACTCCATCTTGCGGATGTTGGCCTCGGGGTGGAAGTCGTCGGCCTCGGCGAAGGGCAGCCCGAGACGGACCGCGACCCGCTGGGCCACACTCGTCTTGCCGCTACCGGACACACCCATGAAGACAAAGTGCATGGTCTCTCCGTCTCGTGGCCCGCCACTCGGCGGCACCACCAATAGTGTTATCAATCGTTCCCGTTAGGCTTCAGGCTGACCCCCGGCCCATAGCGGCCGAAGCAGCAGAACCGGGAAGTACGAGGGACCGCCGATGGGCACGACGCACCGCACGTTGCACAACCGGGTGCTGGCGGTGCTCGGCCCGGCGATCGCCGCGGGCGAGTACGCCTGCGGTCACACCTTCACGCTGAGCGGGTTGGAAGATGGATTCGGGGTCTCTCGGACGGTCGCCCGCGAGGCGGTGCGGGTCCTGGAGTCCATGGGCCTGGTGATCAGTCGCCCCCGCACCGGCATCCGGGTCCGGCCCCGGCGCGACTGGAGCGTGTTCGACCCGCAGCTGATCCGCTGGCGCCTGGCCGGAGACGCCCGCATGGACCAGCTGCGATCCCTGAACGAACTGCGAGCGGCCGTGGAACCGGGCGCCGCGGCCCTGGCCGCCGAACGCGGCCCCGCCGACGAGCGGGCCCGGCTGGTGGTGCTGGCCGAACAGATGACACTGACCGGTCGGGCCGGCAAGCTCGACACGTTCATGGACCTGGACGTCACGTTCCACCGGCGCATCCTGGAACTGTCCGGCAACGAGATGCTGGCCGGGCTCTCGGACGTGGTGACCGAGGTCCTGGTCGGCCGCACCTCCTACGACCTGATGCCGCACCAGCCGCGCCCGGAGGCGTTGCGCCTGCACACGGCGGTGGCGCAGGCCATCCGGGACGGGCTGCCGGACGTGGCGGAGGCGGCGATGCGGGCCATCGTCACCGAGGTCTCCGACGCGTTGAAGGACACCCGCCCCCCGCAGGGGTGAGCCGCGTTCGGGTCGCCCGGCGACCATGGCCCGTTCCACCTACAGGACCAGGGACAGACCGAAGGCGAGCCCGAAGCCGATGAAGCCGATCAGGGTCTCCATCACGGTCCAGGTCTTGAGCGTGGTCTTGACGTCCATGCCCAGGAAGCGGCCGACCAGCCAGAAGCCGGAGTCGTTGACGTGCGACAGGGCCGTGGCTCCGGAGGCGATGGCGATCACGATCAGGGCCAGGTCGATGGAGCTCAGCCCCGAGGTGGCCTGCACCGCCGGGGCGATGAGGCCCGCGGCGGTGGTGATGGCGACGGTGGCCGAGCCCTGGGCGACGCGCAGGGCCAGGGCGATGATGAACGCCGCGAGGATGACCGGCATGCCCGTGGAATCCAGGCTGTCGGCGAGGGCGTCACCGATACCGCTGGTGCGCAGGACCCCGCCGAACATGCCGCCGGCGCCGGTGATGAGGATGATCGCGCAGACCGGGCCGAGCGCCCCGCCCACGATCTCCTCCACCCTGGTACGCGTGAAGCGGCCCTTGCTGAGCACGACCATCGCGTAGACGACGGTGATGAGCAGGGCGATGGGGGTCTCACCGACCAGGCGCATGACCTGCACCCACGTGGCTTCCTCGGGCACCGCGCCGGTGGCGGCGACGGTGGTGATACCGGTGTTGGCGAAGATCAGCAGCATCGGCAGGAGGAGGACGCTGATGACGGTCATCAGGTGCGGCGGGTTCTCGTGCTTGACCTCACCGTCGGACATGATGTCGTCCGGGACGGGGAGCTCCCAGCGCTTGCCCGCCCACAGGCCGAACAGGTAGCTGGCCAGGTACCAGGTGGGGATGGCCAGAAGGGCACCGATGAGCAGGGTCAGCCCCATGTCGGCGCCGATCTCGACGGCGGCGGTGACCGGACCGGGGTGCGGCGGGACGAACGCGTGCATCACCGCGAAGGCGCCGGCGGTGGGCAGGGCGTAGAGCAGCACGGAGCCGCCCACGCGACGGGCGACGCTGAAGACGATCGGCAGCATCACGACGAGGCCGACGTCGAAGAAGATCGGGAAGCCGAACAGCAGTGAGGCCACGCCCAGCGCCAGCGGGGCCCGCTTCTCGCCGAACAGCTTGATGAGGGCACCGGCCAGGACGGCCGCGCCACCGGTGATCTCCAGCAGGCGGCCGATCATCACACCGAGGCCGACCAGGAGGGCGACGCTCGCGAGTGTTCCGCCGAAGCCGTCCAGGAGGGTGGGCACCACCCCGGCGACCGGGATGCCGGCGGCGAGCGCGGTGATCACGCTGACCAGCACGAGCGCGATGAAGGCGTGCAGTTTGAATCTGATGATCAGGAACAGCAGGAGCGCGATGGCGCCCGCCGCGATCCCGAGGAGGGGACCCGTGCCGTACACGGGTTCGAAGTTCTCCACGACGGAGCCTTCCACTGGGCGGGGTGGGACGTGGCGGACACCGAGTACCGCCTTGACCTGCTCTTGGACCAGGCTCCGAGAATGGTAATACCATTTGTGAGGTCCTGTGAACACACAGGTGAGGTTCTGTGACGGAGACGCAGGTCACAGGCCTGAAATCGGTGCTCGCGGGACGCGCCGGCCGGAACCGGCCCTGCTCACGGCAATGAAACGACACGCTCCGCCCGTAGGGTGATCGCGTGCCTGCGACCACAGAACCTCAGCTCCTGGACGACCGGATCCGACGCCAGGGGATCATCATCCTCAGCGTCTTCGCCTTCATCTGGGCTGTGGCGGGATGGGGGAACCTGAGTCAGGCCCCGCTCCTGGCCATGATCGTGTCCGCGTTGGTGTCCCTCCTGGTGATCCTCCAGGGGATTCGCTACGCGAGCCAGGGTCATCGACGACGCGAGCGCGTCCTTCCACGTTCGTGGAACCGCTGGGTGGGCGTGGTCAACATCACCCAGATCGTTCTGATCGCGGCGGCGGTGTTCGCCCTGGTGCGCACCGACCAGCTGATCTTCCTGCCGCCCACGATCGCGCTGATCGTGGGACTGCACTTCTTCCCCCTCGCCCCACTCTTCGATCAGAGGCAGTACCTCTGGACGGCGGCGGCCCTGTGCCTGCTGGCGATCGCCGGTTTCGTCGCCGTCCTCACCGGCGCGGCCCTGGAAATGGTCATCGCGGGCGTCTGCGTGAGCGCCGCCGTCACCCTGTGGACGAGCGCGATCCTCATCGCCATCCGCAACTGACCCCTCAGCCGGCCACGCGCTCCCGCGACAGCGGGACACCCTCGCCCTCCAGGATTCGTCATTGATCCTGCTTTCTTAGTAATCGCAGCTTGGAATTCAGGGCGTGTGGGGCTCAGGAGACATTGCAGCGTCTGCTGAGCCCTTTTTCGTGTGCGCGACCGGAAAGGTCAGAGACTCGCCCATGGGTTGTCGTTCAAATCGGCGGCCAGGAAGAACCAGAAGAGCCCCGATATCCGCCGAAGCACGCATGCACCACGCGCTCACGGCCGGGCGTTTCCCCTACCGGCCTCCACCTCATCCCTACTTCCTCACCCTCCGTCATCTGGACAAGTTCCCACCCGAACCACCAGACCGGTATTTTCACGGCACCCACGAATAAAACCGAAAGCGAGCGCAGCCGCCACCAGAACCCTGGTATCCGTAAATTGACACCCCGCCCTTCCAGACTTCAACCTCTTGCCATGAACGCAGAGCTCCGCACCTCCCTCCACCTCGCTGTTTACGACCAGATGGCCGACTGGCAGTACGGCCACGCGGTCGCGCACGTGCGTTCGGGGTTGGGTCCACTCGGGCTCGGGAGCCGCGAAATCGTCACCGTGGGCCTGACCGGAGCGCCCGTGACCACCGCCGGCGGCCTCACCCTCCTCCCCGACATCACGTTGCCGCAGCTCATCCCCTCCGCGAGCGCGATGCTGGTGCTCCCCGGATCGGAAGCGTGGGACCACTCCCCCGAGGTCATGGCCCCCTTGGCCTCCGCCGCGGGCATCTTCCTGGACGCCGGGGTTCCGGTCGGGGCGATCGGATCGGCCACGGTCGGCCTCGCACGCGAGGGCCTCCTGGACTACCGGGACCACACCGGGGTGTACCGACAGGACCTGGTCACGACCACCGGCTACGCGGGCGGTCACCGCTATCTGGCCCGGCTGGCCGTCACCGACGGTGACCTGGTCACCGCCGCCGCGACGGCACCGGTCGAGTTCGCCCGCGAGGTCATGGCCCGACTGGACGGCCACGGCCCCCGAACCTTGGACTCCTGGTATCGCCGCTACGCCCTGCACGACGGCGACACCTCCCTGAGCCTGGCGGATGAGGGCTGATCCACACCGGGCGGGTAGGCCGGCGCGAAGGGTCGCCCAGTATCGTCGTGGCCATACCCGCCTCTTCCGCGTCGCCGCGGCCGCCTCAGCCACCCCGGGGGACCCTCATGATCGACCTGCGCTCGGACACCTTCACCCGACCCACGAAGGAAATGCGCCTGGCCATGGCCGAGGCGAAGGTCGGCGACGACGTGTGGGGCGAGGACCCCACCGTCCGCGAACTGGAGGAGGAGACGGCCGCCCTGCTCGGCAAGGAGGCCGCCCTCTACGTCACCTCCGGCCACATGGCCAACCAGCTGGGCCTGTGGGTGGCGGCCCGCAGCGGCGAGGAGGTGTGGGCGCACGAGAACCACCACCTCATCGGCGACGAACAGGGCGCGGCGGTCGTGTTGTCCCGGGTCCTGCCGAGGCTGTACTCGGGCGACCCGTTCCCCGCCCAAGAGCTCCTCGACGGGTGGATCACCGGGCTGGGCGACGTGCATCGCGCGGATCCCGCCCTGTTGTGGTTGGAGAACACCTTCTCCGGTCGGGTGGTCCCGTTGGCCGAGCAGCGGCGCGTGACCGACTTCGCGCACGCCCACGGGTTGAGGGCGCACCTGGACGGCGCCCGGCTGTGGAACGCCGCCGCCCACCTGGAAGTGGGGCCGGCCGTGGTGGCCGAGGGCTTCGACACGGTTTCGGTGTGCTTCTCCAAGGGCCTGGGCGCACCGGTGGGTTCGGCGGTGGCCGGTGACGCGGACACGATTCGGCGGGCCCGGCGCGGTCGAAAGCTGCTCGGCGGCGGTATGCGTCAGGCGGGCGTCATCGCCGCGGGTGCCCTGTACGCGCTGCGCCATCACCGTGAACGCATGGTGGAGGACCACGAGCGGGCCGCTCGCCTGGCCGAACTCCTGAACGAGCTTCCCGGCCTGGACGCGGTGGCGCGAACCAACATGGTGCTGGTGACCACCCCCGAGGGCGAGGCCGGTCGGTACGTGGAGGCGTTCGCCGCGCAGGGGGTGCTCGCGACGGGCGGCGGTGACCGTATCCGGATGGTCGTGAGCCTGGAGATCACCGACAGCGACGTCGAGGACGCGGCGAAGGCGACCGCGAAGGCCGTCGCCCAACTCTGATCGGGCCCGGCCGCAGGTCAGCGGGGTGGAGCCTCGGTACACTTGCCCGGCTCCGCCGTGAACCCGGGGCCGGCAGGTGTCGAGCGTCACATCGCGTAGTAGCATCTGGCGTATGACATTGTCGTACTAGAGAGTGGTAGCACCGCAATGCCGGGAAGAATCCAGTCCATCGAACGCGCCGCCGCTATCCTGCGGCTGCTGGCCAGTGGCGCCCGGGGACTGAGCCTGGCCGAGATCTCCCGATCCCTCCAACTGCCCAAGGGCACGGCCCTGGGCATCCTTCGCACCTTGCAACACGTGGGGTTCGTGGAGCAGGACCCCGAGTCGAGTCGCTACCGCCTGGGCGGGGGCATGCTCAGCCTGGGCACCCGCTACCTGGACGGCAACGAACTGCGGACCCGGGCCCTGAACTGGGCCGACACCCTGGCCTCCCGAAGCGGGGAGAGCGTGCGCATCGGCACCCTGCACAAGCACCAGGTGCTCGTGGTGCACCACGTCTTCCGCCCCGACTCCTCCAGTCAGACCCTGGACGTGGGCACGTTGCTGCCGTTGCACGCCACCGCCCTGGGCAAGGTCCTGATGGCCTTCGACCCCTTGGCGGTCCCCGAGGACGTGGCCGCGGTGGAGACCGACTCCCCCGTGGAACTCACCGCCTTCACCCGCCATACGGTCACCACCATGGCCGACCTGGAAGCGGGTCTGGACGAGATCCGCGAACAGGGCTGGGGCTGGGAAGTGGAGGAACTCGTCGACGGCGAGGTGTCCATAGCCGCGCCCATCCGCGACCGGCGTGGAGTGACCGTCGGCGCGATCGGGGTGCGCGGCGCGGTCGAGCGCCTGCGAGACGAGGCCGGCCGCCCCGACATGGAGCAGGTCTCCTACATCCGCGACGCGGCTCGCGCGATCTCCCGCGACCTGGGCGTGACCCCGTACTGAGGCCCGCCACGAGCGCGCTTGCGACCCCGTCGGACGAACCCCGCTCACCGTGGTTTCCGGAGTGGGGTTCTTCTGATGTCCGCCTTCGCCTGAGATGGTGGGGGTCTAGGGCTTGTGACTCACGCGACACGATTGCGTCACGCGCTCTTGACATGGGAAGGAAACACAGTCGAAACTAACGCCTAATCATACGTCATTGTCGTACGCCATGCGGGGATGACCGCTGTAACGCATGTTCCGACCCCCCGTCCCCATCCACGTCCATCTGAAGGCGAGACCGATGAGCCAGCAGTACATCGCCGCGATCGACCAGGGCACCACGTCGAGCCGCTGCATCCTCTTCGACCAGGACGGGCGCATCGTCTCGGTCGATCAACGTGAGCACCGCCAGATCTTCCCCAAGCCGGGTTGGGTGGAACACGACGCCCTGGAGATCTGGACCAACGTCGAGTCCGTCGTCCAGAAGTCGCTGCAAAAGAGCGACATCACCCCCGACCAGATCGCCGCCATCGGTATCACCAACCAGCGCGAGACCACGCTGATCTGGGACAAGGAGACCGGTGAGCCGGTCTACAACGCGATCGTCTGGCAGGACACCCGCACCGACGAGATCGCCCGTGAACTCGGCGGTGAGGAGGGCCAGGACCGCTTCCGTCCCAAGTGCGGTCTGCCGCTGGCCACCTACTTCTCCGGCCCCAAGATCCGCTGGCTCCTCGACAACGTCGAGGGGGTCCGCGAGCGCGCCGACCGCGGTGAGCTGCTGTTCGGCACCATGGACACCTGGCTGATCTGGAAGCTGACCGGCAAGCACGTCACCGACGTCACCAACGCCAGCCGCACCATGCTGATGAACCTGGAGACCCTGGCCTGGGACGACGAGATCCTGGCGGCCATGGACATCCCGGCGAGCCTCCTGCCGGAGATCCGGTCCTCCTCCGAGGTCTACGGCGAGTCCACCGGCTACCTGGCCGGCACCCCGGTCGCCTCCTCACTAGGCGACCAGCACGCCGCGCTGTTCGGTCAGACCTGCTTCGACCCGGGCGACGTCAAGGGCACCTACGGCACCGGCACGTTCCTGGTCATGAACACCGGCACCAAGCCCATCAAGTCCGAGAACGGGCTGCTCACCACCCTCGGCTACAAGATCGGGGACACCCCGGCGGTGTACGCGCTGGAGGGCTCCATCGCGGTCACCGGCTCCCTGGTGCAGTGGCTGCGCGACAGCCTCGGCCTGATCTCCTCCGCTCCGGAGATCGAGACCCTGGCCCGCACCGTGGACGACAACGGCGGTTGCTACATCGTTCCGGCCTTCTCCGGCCTGTTCGCCCCGCACTGGCGCAGCGACGCCCGCGGCGTCATCGCCGGCCTGACCGGTTACGTGAACAAGGGTCACATCGCGCGCGCCGTCCTGGAGGCCTCGGCCTGGCAGACCCGCGAGGTCGTCGACGCCATGAACGCCGACTCGCAGATCGATCTGACCACCCTGAAGGTCGACGGCGGCATGACCGCGGACAACCTGCTCATGCAGATCCTGTCCGACGTGCTCGACGCCGAGGTGGTGCGTCCGATGGTCGCCGAGACCACGTGTCTGGGCGCGGCCTACGCGGCCGGTCTGGCCGTGGGTTACTGGCCCGACATCGAGACGCTGCGCGCCAACTGGCACAAGGCCGCCGAATGGAACCCGAAGATGGATTCGTCGGTTCGTGAACGCGAGTACCACAACTGGAACAAGGCCGTCGAGCGCACCCTGGGCTGGGTCGAGCACGAGAACGCCTGAAGCGTACGGGCGGACGTCAGCCGTCCCGCACCACACGCGTGACCGCGCCCCAAGGGGACAGAGCGAACTGGAACCCTTGGGGCGCGGATCCAGGGCACCGACCAGGTGCCCACTCCCCATTCAAATGTGACGGGTGTGTCCGATTATGCCCGTGTAGGCGCGAATCCGCTGCGGTTCACGCCACACCGGCCAGGTGACACCCGTGACCCGGCTGCCCCCGCCAAGGGGGCGGAGATCCCCATGGTCTATCTCGCAGAATTCATCGGAACCGCGATCCTCACCCTGCTCGGCTGTGGTGTCGTCGCGGGTGTCTCTCTAGCCCGGTCCAAGGCCCTCAACGCGGGCTGGATCGTCGTGACGTTCGGCTGGGGCATGGCGGTCACGATGGCCATCTACGTCGTCGGCACCACCAGCGGCGCCCACATCAACCCGGCGGTCACGCTGGGCATGGCCAGCATCGGCGACTTCGAGTGGGCGCTGGTGCCCGGTTACATCGCCGCCCAGATCGCGGGTGCCTTCGTCGGTGCCGTCCTGGTGTACCTGGCCTACCTCCCGCACTGGGAGCACACCGAGGACCAGGGCGCCAAGTTGGGCGTCTTCTCCACCGCTCCGGCGGTGCGCAAGCCGCTCCTCAACCTGGTCACGGAGATCATCGGTACCGCGCTGCTGCTGCTGGGCATCCTCGGCATCGGTGCCAACGCCGACGCGGTGTCCTCGGAGGGCGGCGTCATGCTGTCCGACCTGTTCGCCAACGGTCTGGCCCCGCTGATGGTGGGTCTGCTGGTGTTCGCGATCGGTATGTCCCTCGGTGGTCCCACCGGGTACGCCATCAACCCGGCCCGTGACCTGGGCCCGCGTATCGCGCACGCCCTGCTGCCCATTCCCGGCAAGGGCTCCTCGGACTGGGGCTACTCCTGGGT
The DNA here is from genome assembly GCF_040635885.1 of Nocardiopsis sp. NPDC006832. Lineage (NCBI taxonomy): Bacteria > Bacillati > Actinomycetota > Actinomycetes > Streptosporangiales > Nocardiopsidaceae > Nocardiopsis > Nocardiopsis sp. NPDC006832. The sequence goes on from NZ_JBEYLC010000001.1 coordinate 18,223, forward strand.
CCCGATCGTCGGTCCCATCATCGGTGCCGTGATCGGTTCCTGGATCTGGAAGCTGACCGGCTTCGGCGGCTGATCCCCACCGAGAACCCCGTACGAAACCCCACGGGGGCGTCCGACCTCGGTCGGGCGCCCCCGTCCTCATGGGTCCAGGTGCACCTCTTGGAGGTACTCCAGGGTCTCCGCCGGGCGAAGGGCCACCAGCCGTAGGTGGTCCACCAGGTTCTGGTAGCGGACCACCTCGTCCGGCTCCTCCAGGTAGATGCCGTCGGTGGTGGTCTCCAGGAAGACGACCGTGGGGTCGATGGGGTCGGGGAACTCCAACACCACGCACGAGCCACCGCTTCCGGGGTTGAGCCGGTCCGCGCGGGTCAGCTGCACGGTGACGTTGGGGCGCCGCGCCATCTCCAGGAGGTGCTCGACCTGGACGCGTTTGGTCCGCGGGTGGTCCTTCAAACGCAGGAGGGAACCCTCGTCGAAGATCGCCCACAGCCGGGGAGGATCCTGGTCCTCCAGGATGCGCTGACGGGTCATGCGGGCGTCGATGGCCCGCCGGATCTCCTGGGGGCCGGCCAGGCAGGCCTGGGCGTTGACCTTCATGTACTCGGGCACCTGGAGGAGCCCGGGGATCATGAGGGGCTGCCAGGTGGTGATCGCGCTCGCCTCGGTCTCGAAGCCGACGAAGCGCGCGGCCAGGACGTCGCGGTAGCGGGTCCACCAGCCGCGTTCCAGGGACTGGCGGCACAGGTCGAGGATCTCGTCGAACTCACGCCCGGGAGGAACCTCGCAGACTTCCAGGACCGCCTTGACCTCGGCGACCGTGGGCCTCTTCTTCACCCCCGACTCGATGTTGGAGTAGGTGGACTTGGACAGACCGGCGTCGGCGGCGACCTCTTCGCCGGTCTTGCGCGCGGCGAGCCGGATCCGGCGGAGTTCGGCGGACAGGCGGCGTCGCCGGATGGTGGGAGAGTACCTAGTGGCCATGATGGGGCTCATCGTAGAACCGGGAACGCCCGCCCTGTGGGGCAATCCGTGGAACCCGGAATCCAGGTCGTGATTCCGTCCCCGAAACCGGGATGTCGTCTTACGAGAGGTTGGATTCCAGAACCCGAACCCTCGAAGGCCTGCGAGACCTCCAATGTGCGACAATGTCGCATACCGTGCACCACTGGCGACACTTTCACTCCACCGTGTCACATCAGCCTCTGGCGCAGCATCCCCCAGTACCGCCGAGAAGGCGGAGTTCAGAACAAGGGGCGGTCAACCTTGGGCATCGTTCGGCATTGTCGTATCATGCAGTCGACACCAGCCTGAATCGCGGAGTCCGTTCAGGTACGTGCACCAGCCACCCCTCCCCAACGGACGGAGCACCAGCCATGAAGGCCGACACCCACCGCGCCACACCCCTATACCGGAGCCACACCCGTGAGGAACTCACCCGCGGCACCTTCGACCTCCTGGTCATCGGCGGCGGCATCCTCGGGACCTCCGTGGCGTGGACCGCCACCCAGGCCGGACTGCGTGTGGCCATGGTCGACGCCGGCGACTTCGCCGGCGCCACCTCCAGCGCCTCCTCCAAGCTCGTGCACGGCGGACTGCGCTACCTTCAGACCGGCAACGTGCGCCTGGTCGCCGAGAACCACCGCGAACGTCGCTCGCTGGCCTCCGACGTCGCCCCGCACCTGGTCAACCACCGCCCCTTCCTCGTGCCCATCTACAACGACGGCCCGCACGGCGCCGCGAAGATGGGTGCGGGCGTCTTCCTGTACTCGGCGCTGTCGGCCTTCGGCGACGGCATGGGCCGGCTGCTCTCCCCCAAGCAGGCCAAGCGCCTGGCCCCGGGCCTGCGCACCGACGGGCTCAAGTCGGTGGCCGCCTACAGCGACCACCAGATGAACGACAGCCGCATGGCCGTCATGTCGGTGCGCGCGGCCGTGGACGCCGGTGCCGTGGTGCTCAACCACGCCGAGGTGCGGGGACTGCGCACCACCAGCGGTCGTGTCACCGGCGCCGAACTGCGCGACCGGGTCTCCGGCGAGGAGTTCGGCGTGGACGCGCGACTGGTGCTCAACGCCACCGGCCCGTGGGTGGACCACCTGCGTCGTATGGAGGACCCGAACGCGGCGCCCAGCGTGCGCCTGTCCAAGGGTGCCCACCTGGTGCTGAACACCCCGGACCCGTGGCGCGCGGCGCTGACCATCCCCGTGGACAAGTACCGGGTGTCCTTCGCGATCCCGTGGGAGGGTCACCTGCTGCTCGGGACCACGGACGAGGCCTACGAGGGCGACCCGGCCGACGTGGGCGTGGTCCCCTCCGATGTGGACCAGATCCTGAGCGAGGCGTCGATGGGCATCGACCCCTCCTACCTGGACCGTGATCGGATGACGTACTCGTTCGCCGGCCTGCGCGTGCTGCCGGGCGGCCCCGGAGACACCAGTTCCGCCAAGCGGGAGACCGTGGTCTCCCAGGGTCGCGGCGGGATGTTGTCGGTGGCCGGCGGCAAGTGGACCACCTACCGGCACATCGGTCGGACCGTGGTGGAGGCGCTGCGCAAGGTGTCGTCCGTGCCGCTGGGCGAGGGCATGGCCGACCCGCTGCGGACCGTTCCGCTGCCCGGTCTGGCCAGCCCCGACGCGGTCACCCAGCGGCTCATCATCGACCGTGAGCCGGGGGCACGCGTGGACCCGCTCGTCGCCCGACACCTGGCCACCCACTACGGGAGCCTGGCCATGGACATCGCGGCCCTGGTCCGCGACCGGCCGGAGCTGGGCGAGCGCATCCACCCGGACGGCCCGGACGTGTGGGCGCAGGTCGTCTTCGCCCGTGACCACGAGTGGGCGGTGACCGTCGACGACGCGCTGCGTCGCCGCACCACCGTGACCGTGCGCGGCCTGGACACCCCCGAGGTGCGCGAGCACACGGAGCGCCTCCTGGCCGGTTGATCCGAACGTCGAACGCCCCGACCGTCTTCCCCACGGCCGGGGCGTTCGTGTGTCCGGCGCCGTGCGCACGGCACGCGGACCCCGCGGACACAAAAAGAACACCCCCGGCGGGTGGTACCCGTCCGGGGGTGTTCGGCGACGTTCACGCCCCTGCTAAGCGGGGCGACGACGCTACGTCTGTGCGATCGTTAGATGGCGACGACGTTCTCGGCCTGCGGGCCACGGGTGCCCTCGACGATCTCGAACTCCACGCGCTGGTTCTCCTCCAGGTTACGGAAGCCCGAACCCTGGATGGCGCTGTAGTGAACGAAGGCGTCGGGGCCGCCGCCGTCGGGGGAGATGAAGCCGAAGCCCTTCTCGCCGTTGAACCACTTCACAGTTCCCTGAGCCATGTTCTCTCCTTCAGCTCGGTGTAACACGGACGCATACTCACGCCCGATAATTGCCGCGAGCCGACTCCATGAGAAACCGCCCGCCGGTCACAAACTCCGCGGGCAAGACACCAACTGCGAAATTCAACGACTAACAATCACCTTGAACGTACCACAGCCGGCGCCCCGAGTGAGGGTTTCGAGTGTGGCAACACACACGGCCCGCCGAGGAATACCGGCGGGCCGCATGGGGGTCCCGTGTTATTCAGGTGGCGATCACCGGAACGTCACATGATGCTCACAAAGAGGCCACAAGGGTGTCGTTGACGCACCTCAGGACAGGTGACGCCGACACCTTCCCCGGATCGAGGTCGGCGCCGCCGTGAACGGTGAACGTGTGCTCCTCCCCCGGCAACAAGGTCACCAGGGCGCTGTCCACGACGGCGTCCGGGGCGATCCTGTCGACGTTCAGGACCAGGTCCCGCAAGAGCACTCCGGCCCGCACCTTCACCCGCAAATCGGAACCAATGACCCGGGTTTCCACTTCGAATTCCGGTTTTCTGTACGCGATCTCGTGGTCTCGGGCGAAGAACCACCACGCGCGCTCGTCCGCCCCGTCGACGGTGATCACCTCACCGCCCGGCTCGCCGGACCGAGACACCTCCTCGGGCACCGGGACCCGCAGCGCGCCGCGCGGCGCCACCCGGACCGGGTGCGAGGAGGCCGCCAGTTCCGACCCCGTGGCGATGTCACGGCGCGTCACCGTCAGCTCCGTCACCCACTCGGTGTCGGTGTCGTTGCCCAGCACCACGGTCAGCCCGTCGTCGACGGGTTGGACCGTGGCGACCCGGTCGGCGTAGACGCGGCGCAGCACGTACCACAGGGGTTTGCGCCTGCCCGCGCCGTCCACCGCCGCCCAGGAGGTGACCGGCCAGCAGTCGTTGATCTGCCAGACCACCGTGCCGGTGCAGTACGGCCAGGTGGAACGGAAGTGCTCGATGCCCACGGTCAGCGCCCTGGCCTGGTTCACCTGGGTGAGGTAGTGCCAGTCGTCGTAGGACCACTCACGGTCGCCGAAGTGCAGAGCGAGCCCGCGAGCGAGCTTGCCGTTGCCGTCGATCGCCTTCTGGTGGTGCAGCACACCCGGTGAGGTGGGGGTGAGCGGGTCGTCCGACACGGCCGCGCGCAGGGTCGCGTGGTTCGCCGGCGCCTGGTATCCGAACTCGGCGGCGAACCGCGGCCTGCGGTCCCGGTACACTGTGTAGTCCAGCTCGTTCCACACGTCCCACAGGTGCATGGTGCCGTGGGCGGGGTCGTTGGGGTGCACACCCTCGCCTTCGGAGTACGGGCTGCCCGGCCAGTAGGGGCGGGTGGGGTCGAGTTCGGCCACCACCCGAGGCAACAGGTCCAGGTAGTACCCGGCCCCCCAGGACCGCCCCGCCAACTTCTCCTTCCAGCCCCAGTCCTCGTGGCCCCAGATGTTCTCGTTGTTTCCGCACCACACCGCGAGCGAGGCGTGCGGGGACAGGCGGACGACCGCGTCTCGGGCCTCCGCCTCCACCTCCGACCACAGGGGCTCGTCCTCCGGGTAGGCGGCGCAGGCGAACAGGAAGTCCTGCCAGACCAGGACGCCGCGCTCGGAGCACACGTCGTAGAAGTCGTCCGCCTCGTAGATCCCACCGCCCCACACCCGCAGCAGGTTCATCCCGGCCCCGCAGGCCTGGTCGATCGCCTCCGTGTAGCGGGCCCGGTCCAGCCGGGAGGGGAAGGTGTCGTCGGGGATCCAGTTGGCGCCCCTGACCAGGATGTCGCGACCGTTGACACGGACCGCGAAGGCCGCCCCGTGCTCGTCGGGGGCGCTGTGCACCGCCACGTCGCGAAACCCGATCCGGCGTTCCCAGGTGTCCAGGACGACACCGGGCGCGGACAGTTCCACCGACAGGTCGTACAGGGGTTGGCCGCCGTGGCCGCGTGGCCACCACAGGTCGGGGTCGTTCACCTCCAGGTCGAGGGCGATCTCGTCCTCCCCTGCCGGGATCGTGACGGTCCCGGTGACTCCGGCGACCGACGCGTTCACCGTCAACACGGTGTCGTTCCCCGCCTCGGTGCGCTCCACGTTCAACCGCAGGGAGACCCTTCCCCGGGAGCCGTCCGCGGAGACCGAGACCAGCGGCCGCACCGACGCCAGACGCGCCGTCGACCAGGCGTGCAGGCGGATCGGCCGCCAGATCCCGGAGGTGACCACGGTCGGCCCCCAGTCCCAGCCGAAGTTGCAGGCCATCTTGCGGACGTACTGGTAGGGCTCGTCGTAGGCGGCGGGCACCGGCCCGAGACGGTCACGCTCGGCCTCGGCGCGCCGGTAGGGGGCGTCGAAACGCACCTCCAGCCCGGGGCTCGCCCCGGCCTCGCCCAGCGCCTCGGTGACGTCGAACCGGTACGACCGGTGCATGTTCGCGGTGCGCCCCACCTCGCGGTCGCCGACTCGGACGGTGGCGAAGGTGTCCAGTCCCTCGCACACCAGGTCGACGCGTTCGGCCGGCGTATCACCGGCCAGGGCGGCGACCTCCGCCGACAGGGAGCGGGTGTAGCTCCAGTCGGTGCGCCCGATCCAACCCAGACGGGTCTCGTTGTCGTCGAGGTAGGGGTCCTCGATCAGACCGTGGTCGAGCAGGTCGGTGTGGACGCAGCCCGGCACGGTCGCGGTGAGCCCCCCGGCCCCATGAAGCGTGGCGGCCGGTTCGGCGAGCGCGCCCTCATGGGGCGTCGCGGCCAGTGTCCAGCCGTCGTGCAGGTCGAACCACGCGGTCATGCGTGCTCCTCTTCCCTCTGTGTGCCACCGTCCCCCGAAAGAGGGGAGGGTCAGCGCTGATCGATTCCGACGAAGTGCCCCTGCTCCGCCTCCACCAGTGGGGCGGAGTCGTCGCCCTCGGCGACCACGGGCAGTTGGACGTCCTCGGGTGGGTCCGCGGCCAGTTCGGCGTCCACCTCGGCCCAGGTGCGGTGCAGTTGGGGCACGCACGAGAGCAGGTGACGGCTGTAGGGGTGCAGCGGGTTGTCGAACACCTGCTTCGTCGGGCCCATCTCGGCGATGGCGCCCTTGCGCAGGATCACCGACCGGTCGCTGACGTAGTTGCCCAGCGACAGGTCGTGGGTGACGAAGAGGATCCCCAGGCCGCGTTCCTTGAGGTCGGCCAGCAGGTTGAGCACGTCGATCCGGGTCGAGGCGTCCAGCATGCTGATGATCTCGTCGGCCACCAGCAGACGGATGTCCAACAACAGTGCCCGCGCGATGAGCAGTCGCTGCAACTGCCCGCCGCTGAGCTGGTGCGGGTACTTGTTCAGGACGTTCTCGGGGTCCAGGCGGACCGTCCCGATCACGTCCAGGACCTTCTTCCGCCAGTCGGCGTCGGAGACGCCCGGGAAGTAGGAGGAACGGATCATCTCGAAGACCCGGTCGGCCTTGAAGATGGGGTTGAAGGAGCTGAAGGGGTCCTGGAAGACGCCCTGCACGTGGCGGTAGTACTCCTTCTTCTCGGCGAACCCCCTCAGGCGGGTCACGTCCTTGCCCTCGAAGGTGATGCTGCCCTGGCTGGGATTGGTGAGGCCGAGCACCATCTTGCCGAGGGTGCTCTTGCCGCTGCCGGACTCACCGATCAGCGACACCACCTCACCCGGTTCCACCACCAGGTTCACGTCGCGCACCGCGCGCAGCTTGGCGCCGCCGAACGCGCCCACCCGGTACACCTTGTGCACATGGCTCAGTTCCAGCACGGCGCTACCTCCCCGTCTTCCAGCAGGCGGCCCAGTGGCCGGGTTCGATCTCCACCAGCGGCGGCGTCTCGGAGCACTCCTCCGAGGCGATGGGGCACCGGGCCTTGAACCGGCAGCCGGTGGGTGGGTCGAGCAGTCCGGGCGGGGTGCCCGGGATGCCCTCCAGGCGGGTGTCGGCGGTGGTGGATCCCACCTCCGGCAGCGCGCCGATGAGCATCTTGGTGTACGGGTGCTGTGGGTCGTTGATGATCGTGGAGGCCGGCGCCTTCTCCGCGACCCGGCCCGCGTACATCACCATGACCGTGTCGGCCATCTGGTAGACGAGCGAGATGTCGTGGGTCACGAAGATCATGCTCTTGATGAAGCCCCGGTCACGGAACTCCACCATGGACTCCACCACCGAACGCTGGGTGGACACGTCCAGGGCCGAGGTGGCCTCGTCGGCGATGAGCAGGGACGGGTCGAGCAGGGTGGACATCACCATGACCACGCGCTGCTTCATGCCGCCGGACAGCTCGATGGGGAACCGGTCGAGGACGTCGGGGTCCAGGCCCACCAGTTCGAGGCGGCGGCGCAGTTCGTCGGCGATCTTGGCCGGTTTCACCCCTCGGGCCTTCAGGAGCTCGTTGATCATCCGCCCGATCTTGCGGGTGGGGTTGAGGGCGCTCATCGCGTACTGCGGGATGAGCGAGATCTCGTGGTACCGGTAGGGGTTCATGGCGTCGTCGTCGGAGATGGGCAGCTTCTCGCCGTCCAGCTCGACGGTGCCGTCGACGTGCCGCATCCGGTTGTCCAGCCGGATCAGGCTCTTGCCGAGGGTGGTCTTGCCACAGCCGGACTCACCGGCCAGGCCCATGATCTCCCCGTCGGCGAGGTCGAAGCTCACCCCGTCGAGGGCGTGGACGTCCCCGCGCAGGGTTTGGTAGTAGACCTTCAGGTCGTTGACGCGGAGTGTCATCACAGCTCCCGCAGCTTGGGGTTGAAGACCTCGTCCAACCCGACGTTGAGGATGTACATCGAACCGACGATCGCGGTGATCCCGGCACCCGGCGGGAGGAACCACCACCACATGCCGAGTTGTAGGGCGCTCCACTGCATGGAACTCTCCAACATCATGCCGAGGGAGACACCGTTGGTGGGGCCCAGACCGATGAAGTCGAGTCCGGCGGCGATGAGGACGGCCCCACCGAACATCAGGATGAACGACATCACCAGGTAGGAGCTCATGTTGGGCGCCATCTCGGCGGTGATGATCCGCCAGGTGCGCCGTCCGCTGAGCCGGGCCAGGTCCACGTAGTCGCGGTTGGCCAGGGTCAGCGCCTGGGAGCGGACCGCTCGCGCGGCCCAGGGCCAGGAGGTCAGACCGATGAACAGGCCCTGTGTGAAGAGACCCTGGACGTCCAGGTAGGCCACGGCCACGATCAGCACGACCATGGCGGGCAGCACCAGCACGACGTTGGTGATCATGTTGAGGATCTCGTCGATGATCCCGCCCTTGTACCCGGCGACGAATCCGACCGTGGTGCCGATGACGAAGGCGATGCCGCCGCCGAGGAAACCGATGATGAAGGTCGAACGCACTCCGTAGACGAACTGGGCCCACACGTCCTGACCGAACGTGGTGGTGCCGAACCAGTACTCGCCGTTGGGCGGCTGCGTCTGCGGACCGACGTACTGGTTGGGGCCGTGGTCGACGAACAAGGGCCCGACGAGGCCGAGCAGCAGGAAGCCGAGCACGATGCTCAGCCCGATGAGGAGCTTGGGGTTGCGCCGGGCGAAGTGCAGGGTCTCGGAGACCTTGCGCTCGGCGACCGGTTCGGGGGCGGTGCCGGAATCGGCCGACCCCGGCGCTCCGGGAACGTTGGTCATGACGCGCCTCCCGTCATCTGCACGCGCGTACGCGGGTCGACCAGGACGTAGATGATGTCGATGATGAAGTTGGCGATCAGCACGCCCACGACCACGAACAGGAAGACCCCCTGGAGCAGGAAGAAGTCGCGGCTGTTCAGGGAATCGAGGATCAGGCTGCCGAGGCCGGGGTAGTTGAAGACGATCTCGGTGAGCAGGGCGCCGGCGATGACCGTGCCCAGCTGCACGGCCAGACCGGTGATCTGCGGGAGCATCGCGTTGCGGAACGCGTAGCGGCGGATCAGTTTCCGGGGCGCGCCCAGGGACTTGAGGTAGTTGGAGTAGTCCGCTTCCAGCTCGTAGATGATGAGGTTGCGCATGCCGATGGCCCAGCCGCCCAACGCCACGACGAACATGGACAGGAACGGCAGCACCCAGTGGGTGATCAGGCTGGAGATGAACAGCCAGCTGAACTCCGGGCGCAGGGAGAAGCTGTAGCCGCCGGAGGTGGGGAAGACCCCGGCGACGATGCCCAGACTCCAGGCGAGCAGCAGCGCGAGCCACATGTACGGGGTCGCGGTCAGGACGTAACCGACCGGCAGGAGCGTGTTGTCCAGGATCTTGCTACGGGCGGCGAAGGCCCCGAAGCGGTTGCCGATGATCCAGCTGAGGAGGATGGCGGGCAGCAGCAGCGCGAGTGTGTAGGGCACCGCGCGCATGATGACGTCGGTGACCTCCTGGGGGTACAGCATCACGCTGATGCCGAGGTCACCCCGGAACAGTCCGGCCCAGAAGGCGAAGTACTGCTCGTACAGGGGCTTGTCGAGGCCGAAGACCCCGTTGTAGTAATCGGTCATGCGGGCGAGCGCGTCGGGGTCGTCGACCGCCGCGCGGGTGAGCATGCTCCGGACGGGGTCGCCGGGCATGAAGCGGGGGATCATCCAGTTGATGGTGACCGCGACGATGAACGTCAGCAGGTAGACGAAGGACTTACGTCCGATGTAGCGCCACACACGTTCCTCCTGGTGATGGCGATGGGCGGTCGAGTACCCCCGTCGAGGTGCCGGGGCACCGCGACGGGGGCGGGTTCACGGAGCGCTCCCGGGGCGGAAGCGCTCCCAGGGGCCTACTCGGCGGCGGGTTCGATCGCCGCGAGGGTCTCGATGAAGCCCAGCTCGTACCAGCCCTCCCAGAGGACCGCGGGGGTGGCCAGGTCGCCGTCCTCACTGGGCCAGTTGGTCCAGTTCGCGTTGCTGACCTGCGCCCACTGGCCGTTGTACCAAAGCGGGATGGTGGGGAGTTCCTCCAGGTAGATCTCCTGGATCTGCGAGCTCACCTCGGCCATGCCCTCGGTGTCGTCCGCGGGGACGGCGGCGAGCTGCTGGGTGAGGTCCCACGCCTCCTCGTTCTCGTAACGGTGGAAGTTCACCGTCGTCTGCTCATCGCGGATGGGCATCTGGAAGAGGTATTCGTAGTAGGTCCACGGCGTGTTGCTCAGCTGCCGGGCGTTGTTGATGACCAGGTCGTACTCACCGCTGTTACGGTTCTGGTTCAGCAGGTCCTCGTCGGGGAACTCGGCCTCGATGTTGATGCCGACCTCCTGGGCGTCCTGGGCGATGAGGCGCGCGGCCTCCATCCAGTCGGTCCAGCCGGAGGGGACCGCCAGGGTCAGGGAGATGGGCTCACCGTCAGGGGTCTCGACGAAGCCGTCACCGTCCTCGTCCAGGTAGCCGGCGTCCTCCAGGAAGGCCACGGACTCGTCCTTGTCGTGGCTGAAGCCCGCCTCCTCGACCAGTTCGTGGTCGATGTAGTCGTCCCACTCGGGGAGCAGACCGGTGGGGCTGGCGGCCTCGACCAGGTTGGAGTAGGGACCCTCGATGATCTGATCGATGTTGATCGCGTGGGCCAGCGCCTGGCGGAAGGCCGCGTCGTCCAGCGGGGCGACGTCGTGGTTGGGGATCAGCCACGCGGTGTTGGCGCTGCGCATGTAGGGCGGGCCGTCGTAGTAGCTGGTGATCAGCTCGTTGCTCTCCAACACCTGGTCGATGCCGGGCAGGAAGTTGTTGGACAGGTCGACCTCGCCCTGGGTGAGCATGCCCAGGGTGACGTCGTTGGAGGCGTTGACGATGTCGACGACGTAGCGGGCGTCCATGGTGAGGTCGAGCGCGTCGGTGCCCCACCAGTCGTCGTTGCGCTCCCAGATCATGCGCTCGTCGTCGTGCGACTCGTAGCCGTAGGGGCCGGTGCCGACAGGGTTCTCGTTGGCGCCCTCGACGATCTGGGTCTCCTCCATGTCGGCCCAGATGTGGTCCGGGACGATCGGGTTGGAGTAGGCCCAGTTCATCCACTCCTGGGCACGGGGCTCGGAGAAGTTCACCGTGACGGTCTGCTCGTCGGTGGCCTCGACGGACTCGACGTAGTCCCAGACCGTGCTGTAGGGAACGCCGTCCACCTTGCCCAGTTCGAGGGTGGTGACGACGTCCTGGGCGACCAGGGGCTCACCGTCGTTCCAGGTGATCCCCTCGCGCAGGTTGATGACGTGGGTCTGCTCGTCGGGCCACTCGTCGCCCTCGGCGAGCCAGGGGACGTACTCCCCGGACTCGGGGTCGTAGTGGAAGAGCGACTCGTAGACCATGCCGATCGTGCCGACGGCGAAGTTGCCGCGCATCATGGGGTTCCAGCTGGTCGGCGGACTCCAGGCGGTACCCGTGGTGTACAGGGTCTCCTCCCGGGGATAGCTGCCACCGTTGGCGGACCCGCCTTCGTCCGAACAGCCGGTGGCGATGAGCGCCACCGCCGCAAGGGCGGCGGGAAGTCTCAGAGATTTCATCTCGACTCCTCCTTCGACCCGGTCGGCCCTTTTCAGGGGGGAAGCCGATTCCTGAGAGGAAGGCTGGGAGCGCTCCCAGTAGTGAGCGCGAAGGGCCGTTACTGAACCGGGTAAGTGAGGTCCACAACAGCATGCCCGGACGAAGCCCGTCAATCCCCGTCACTTCGGTGTTATCCGCTTGTAACAGGCATGTCGACCCGAAGACACACCGAGAAGACCGGCACTGAACCGGTTCCGTGCACGCCGTCGGGCCACCATCCTCGTTCAAGGGGTCAAGGGGCCCGTGCTCCCCCGGGGTTGGAGCTCGCCCAACGGGGTCTCCCGATCCTCGACGCGCTCCCCCGCCAGGAGTCGGTTGAGCATCTCGGCCACTATGCGACCGTGACCGAACACGTCACGGCTTATAGCGGTGAGCGAGGGGCGCACCAGACGACACAGCGCGGAGTCGTCCCAGGCCACGATGGACAGCTGCGAGGGCACCTTCACGCCCATCTCCGAGGCCACGCCCAGGCCCGCCAACGCCATCAGGTCGTTGTCGTAGACCAGCGCGGTGGGCGGCTCGGCGGCGGCGAGCAGTCGCCGCGTGGTGCGCCCGCCGGCCTCCCCGGTGTAGTCGGCGTGCACCGTGCGCGCCTCCTCCAGGCCCGCTCGGCGAGCGGCCTCCTGGAAGGCGAGGGTGCGGTCGCCCGTGTGCACGAAGTCCTCGGGGCCGGCCACCCGAACGATCCGGCGATGGCCCAGCGCGGCCAGGTAGTGCACGACCTCGCGCACCGAGGCGCCGTCGTCGGTGTACAGGCACGGCAGCCCGCCGGTGCCGCCCGGCCCGCCCAGGACGACCGCGGGCAGCGGCAGGACGCCCATGGCCTCGGGACGGGGATCATCCACCCGCAGGTCCACTATGACGACGCCGTCGACACGGCGTTCGGCGGCCCAGCGGCGGTAGACAGCGAGCTCGGAGCCGATGTCCTCGGCCACCTGGAGCATCAGGTCTATGCCGGCGGCCGCGAGCTCGGTCTCCACTCCCGAGACCAGTTGCATGAAGAACGGTTCGATCCCGAGGGATCGGGCGGGTCGGTCCACCACCATGCCGATCGCGCCGACCCGCCCTCCCGGGGCGAGTGCTCGGGCGGGGTTGCTGGGAGCCCAACCGAGGTCGCTGGCGATCGAGAGGATCCGTTCCCGCGTGGTCTCGGACACTCCTGGGCGGCCGTTGAGGGCGTAGGAAACCGCCCCTTTGGACACGCCCGCCGCCTTGGCGATGTCCATGATCGTCGGGCGCCTCATCACAGACCCCAAGCCGCCTCCCCATTACTTCACGTACTGAACCGGTTCAGTCACCGAGAGGGGATTGTAACCCACGCGCATACGGCGTGGTCCAGGGAGTTTCCCGACTGTGACGGATGTGACGGGTGGGACGGAGGGTTCGGGAGAGGCTCAGGGCTGGCATCCGGGGCACCAGTACAGGGTGCGTCCGGCCAGTTCCGAGGAGGCGATCGGCGAGGAGCACACCCGGCAGGGCTCACCGGTCCGGTAGCACACGTAGAGGGTGTCGGGCCGGGGCACGGGGTGGGCGTCGGGATCGGGACGGTCCTCGGGTCGGGTGGTGATGATGTAGCCGTCCCGCACCCCGTCACGCAGCAGGACGGACAGGTCCTCCCACAGGGTGTCCCACCGTTCCCGGCCCAGTTCCCTACCGGGGGTCAGGGGGTCGATCCCGGCACGGAACAGGGACTCGGCGCGGTAGATGTTGCCGACGCCCGCGATGACGTCCTGGCGCATCAGCAGCGCGGCGATGGTCGTACGCGAGCGCGAGATCATCCCCCAGGCCCGGTCGGGGTCGGCGTCGGGGCGCAGGGGGTCCGGACCCAGCCGGTTCTGGACGGCGTGCTTGTCGTCGGTGGTGATGACCTCGCAGGCCGAGGGGCCACGCAGGTCGGCCCAGCCACCGGTGTTGACCAGGCGGGCGCGGACGGCCCCCACCGGAGCGGGCGGAACGACGAAGCCGTCGGGGTCGCGCTCCAGTTCGAGCCGATCCGCGCCTGGGGCCCGTGGTGCGCCCAGGTGACGTTCACCATCGACGTCCCCGAAGGTCCAGGCGCCGTAGAGGCCCAGGTGGACGCGGAGCCACTCGCCCGAGTCGAAGCCCAGGAAGAGGTGCTTTCCGTGGGCCTCGCTCTCGACCAGGACCCGCCCGTCGACGCGCGCGGCCCCGTCGGAGAACCTGCCCTGGGGGCTGGTGGCGCGCACGGCGCCGCCGCCGAAGACCTTGTCGAAGTGTGTGGCCAGCCGGTGCAGTGTGTGTCCCTCGGGCACCCGAGTCTCCCCTTCTTCGCCCGCGGCATCGCCTGGCCTGTCGGGCGAACCAGGGTGATTCGGGCATGTGCGCGTGGCCTCCCAGGATAGGTGGGGCGCGGGCCGGGGCGGACCGGGATCCGGGCGGCGGGGGCCGGGGTCAGCAGGCGGAGAGGATCTCCTCGACCAGGGCGCGCGGGTCGGCCAGGCAACGCCAGGCGGGGACGACCACGACGAGGTCGTCGGTGGCCCCGTTGAGGGCCTCGCCGCGGGCCAGGAGCCGACGTAGCGCGGGACCGTCGGGCTCGCGGTCGAGCAGGAGCACCACCCTGCGGGCTCCGTAGCGAACGAGCAGGTCGGCGGCATGACCGTGCAGTCGTGGCGCGACGGTGACGTCGGTGCCGGCGGCGCGCAGGGCGTCGACCAGGGCGGCGCCGGCCGGATCGACGGGTGTGGCCACGGTGCCGGTGGTCGTGGCCCCGGCGATCAGGTCGGCGAGGGGTCCGTCGCCCTGGGCCCAGTGGGATCGATCCCCCACCACCACGAGCCGACGTCGGGTCCGGGTGAGGATCGACGCCCACAGGTGGCTCATCCGGCGCACCCGGCGTTCGGCGATGGCGGGCCCGCCGGTGGTGAGCATCGGGGACAGCAGGGTGACGTCGTTGGTACCGCCGCCCTCCGTCAGCAGGTCCGGGCCACCGACCCGGACGGGCCGGCGCAGGACGCGTTGGCGCAGCAGCCGGCGGACCAACGCCACCTGGGGTTGCAGGGGCGCGACCACGGCCAGGGTGTGCCCTTCGGGGAGTTCCCGGTCGAGCTCGTCGACCACCACGGCGACCCGATAGGCCTCGTCACGGTTGATGTAGGAGGACCCCGGCGCGGCCTCGCACGCGCCGGTGACGTCACGCCAGTCGAAGACGGGACCTCGGGCGGGTTCGGGTTCGGTGATCACCGAGACCCGTCCCCCGTAGCAGTGGCGTGCGGCGACGGTGGCCAGGGGTTCGGGGGCACCCCGGTGCTCGTCCAGCCACAGCATGGGCGGAGCGGCCTTGTAGGCGGCGCGCAGGGCCGAGCCGGCACCGTAGCGCAGGGCTCGGTCGTCGAGAAGGTCGGGAACGAGCCCGGCGGTGGCCAGGGCCCGACGTTCCTCCTCGGGTTCCAGGGCGGTGAGCGGCCCGGGGTGCGCGGGGTCGCCGAGGACGACGGCGCGGTCGGCCCGGTAGAGGACGGGCAGGAGTTCACCGACCCGGGTTCGTTCGGCTCCCGCCACGATCACCAGGTCGAACAGGCCGGCCTGCGGAGGCAGGGCACGGACCTGGTCGGTGCGGCAGACCCAGGCCGGTAGGGCTCCGAGGAGTCCGGTGAGTCCGGTTCGGCCGCCGCCGTGGTGCCAGTTGAGGGTCTCCAGGCGGTTCTCGATGGCGGCGCGACCGCGCCAGAGCCGGAGTTCGGTGTTCGCGGTGAGACGCTGCGCCCCGGCGCGCCGGTGGTCGTGGAGGGCGCGGGCGAGATCGTCGGTGAGTTCGGCCAGGGGCGCGCTGCGGGTACGGCGGTCCACGGCCTCGCGCCAGTCGCTCTCCAGGCGGGCCACGGCGCACAGTTGGGCCAGGCTGTCGGGATCGGTGGTCACGCCGAGTTCGCGGCGGACCGCGGCGCGGTGGGACAGGCCGCCCAACCCGCCGGCGGCCGCGCGTTCGGCGCGGTGCAGCCAGTACTCGGGGCCGCCTCGTTCGGGGGTGAAGAAGGTGTCGGGGTCCCAGCCGCGGGCGATGCTGCGGCCTCGTTCCTCGGCCAGGTGGGCGAGGGCGTGGCCGCCGGAGGCCATGGTGTCCATGGCCTCCCACACCTGGCGGACCCGGTTCCAGGCGTCGGTGAGGTCGTCGGAGCGGTCCGGGTCCTCGTCGTCGGGGGTCATCGTGACGGGGACGGCCCCCGTGTGCCGGCCCAGGACCCTGGTGAGCAGGCGTGCCTCGGCGGCGCGTCGTCCGTGGTCACCGGCCCGGATGACGGGGTGGCCGGGGTCGGTGTCGGCCCGGCGCAGGACCGCCTCGACATCGGCTTCGGTACACGCGCACACCAGGACGCGCTGCCCGGCGGTGACGGCGGTGCGAACCATGGCGTCCACGAGGTCGTAGGCACCGGACCCGGGCGGGGCGGCGACCACGGTGAGCTGCTCGCGCATGGCCGAACCCAGTGCCCGATATCGGGGCTGGGACAGGGCGGTGGCCGAGACCGGGACGGGCACGGTGGAAGCGGTGGCCTCGGCGGTGCCCTGGGCTCGCCGACCGGTGGCGCGACGCCGTCGACCCCGGGCCGGTCGGTCCCCGTCCGTTCCCTGGTCACGGGCGAGCTTGCCACCGAAGGGGCGTGCTCCGAGGAGGGACTCCAGGGCGGTGCCACCGATGGCGTCGGGGTCCAGACCGTCCCGGTCGGTGGGGTCGAGGTCGGCCAACAGACCCTCGACACTGCCGGGTTCGGGTTCCTCGATCTCGGGTCGGCCGCCCGGACCGGCGCGGAGGAGCACCGCGGTGTTGTGCGCGCCGACGTTCAACGTGCGGGGCAGACCGCGGGTGCCGAGCGGGGCGATGTCGTCGACGCGCTCGATCTCCAGGCGGGTGAGCAGGGTGCGCACCTTCGCGGCGAGGTCGGCGACGGCGGCCGGCCGGTGGACCGTGTCGGGCGCCCCGGCGCGCAACCTGGTGCGCAGTTCGAAGAGGTCCTCGGGGTCGGTGATGCCCAGGCGGGCCAGCAGGGCGATGTTGACGTCGGGTGGGCCGATGGCCCGGACCAGGGGCACGTCACCGGCCCCGAGCCGCTCGCCGCCCCCCCTGGTGTCGTACTCGTCGACGACCCGGACGTCCACGGTGAGCAGTGGCAACGTCACCCGCGCGTCGATCTCGTCCGCCGGTTCACCGGGCAGGACGACGAGGGGGTAGCCGTAGCGCAGGGCCTGACCATGGCGACCGGCGAGTCGTGTGACACGGGCGCTCTCGTGGTGCAAAGGCAGGGTGTCCCTGGCCCCGCTGAAGAGCAGTTCCGGACCGGCCGGCAAACAGGAGCAGGTGTCGGACTCCAGGTGTTCGGCGCGCACCACGTGGCCGTGGACCGCCTCCCGGTGCAGACAGGAGCGCAGGTAGGCCAGGAACGAGCGGACCTCGCCCTGGTCGACGGGGGGCTTCCAGCGCAGCGAGGCCGTTCCCACCCCGACGCCCTGGGCGCCCGTGTCGCCGACCGTTCCGCCCACGGTGGTGTGGGTACCGGCCGGTCCGCTCCGTGCCTCGTCTCGCAGTGACCTCACAGCGTCCCCCTGAGCATCCGACCCTCTTGTGATCAGATGATTACTCCCCGCCATCAGGTCCCATTGTGGTGCATTCCGCGCGCGTCCACCCTCGGAATGATCGAACCCGCGACGACTATCACTCAGGGTGACGCACCCGCTCGTTCAGGGCCGGGCTCGCCCTTCGCGGACACGGAGGGAGATCCACAGTTCCGTGCGGTGATCGGGGTCGTCGAGGTCGCCCGGGAGCAGCTCCCGGATGCGTTTCATCCGATAACGCAGGGTGTGCCGATGCACCCCCAGTCGTTCGGCCGCGGCGTCCCAGCGGCCCGAAGCGGCGAGGTAGGCACGGAGCGAGGCGAGCAGTTCGGCGGCGTTGCGCTGACGGTCGAGGGGGGCGAGGAGATCATCGGCCAGCCGGGTCCCGGCGGGGGTCTCCAGCAACCCGAGCAGACCGCCGGGCAGGTCGCCGGAGCGCACCGGACCGCGTCCCTCGTCCACCGACACGGCCAAGGCCCGTTCGGCCTGGGCGCGGGCCACGGCCAGTTCGGCGTAGGACACCGGCTCGCTCAGTCCCACGCCCCCGTCGAAGAGTTCGTCGAACACCTCGGGAAGCCGGTCGAGGATTTCGGCCGAGGCCAGCAGCAGTGTGCCGGTGGCCGGGCCGGCGGAGGGGACGTCCGCGGCGTCGGTGGTCAGGAGCCCGTCCGGGAGCGGCCCCTCCGGTGGCGGACCCTGCACGGCGACCGCCACCACCGGTTCGTCGGGCAGGGCGCGACGCAGGGCCGCCGCACCCGTGTGCGCGGGGTCCAGGGCCCCGTCGAACAGCGCGGCCACCACCCCCGGCGCGATCCCGGACCCGCCCTCCGTGGTCGGGCGTTCCAGTTCCAGGGACAGCAGCGACACCGCGGCGTTGACCAGGGTGCGGTCGTGCGAGCCGAACCCCCTGCGGGAGCCCACCGCGAGGAAGCCGCGCACCCGACGACCGATGGCCAGGGACTGCAGGGCCACGTGCTCGTCGTCGGAGACCACCGAGACTCCGGCGCGGGGACCCGCCCCGCGCAGCCGGGGCAGTTCGGCGGCCGACCGGCGAGCGTGCTCGGCGGCCCGGGCGGGGGCGGCGTGTCGAACCGAACCGTCGGGTTCCAACAGCAGCACCCACCCGTCGAGCTCGCGGGCCAACCGTTCGACGACGGCGCCCGCTCCGCGCAACGCGGCCCGGGCAAGTTCCCGCTGAGCACCGAAGGCCCTGGTCAGACCCTCATACTCCTCTTGGGCCAGCAGCCGCGATACCTCCTTGCCGACCGCGATGAAGGGTGTCTCCCGCGCCACCTCCACCAGGGTCACCCCGAACTCCTCGGCGGCCATGCGCAGCTCGTCGGGGGTGTGCTCGAAGACGACGTCGGCGCCGAACCCCAACCCGGCGATGTCGCGCTCGGCCAGGCGGCGCACGTAGTCGCGCAGGTCCCGTGGATCCTCCACCCAGCCCACCCCGGTGGTGAGCACCAACTCTCCCCCGGCCAGGTACGGGGTGGGGTCGGTGAGTTCGCTGACCGCGACCCACTCCACCCTGCGGTGCAGCCCTTCCTGCCCGGTGAGCAGGCGCAACCGCAGCTTGGGCGTGCGCAGCAGGGCTCCCAGTGTCGGTGGCATCGCGCCTCCCCCTCGTTCGACCACCCCGTCGATCCGCACCCCGCCGCAATGGCACAGGGCACCGCTTCGATTATCCACTGTGTCCATGTGTGTCGGGTTCCACCCGGCCTATGGTCTGTTCCATGGACCACCGGGGGTCGCCCGTTCGGGCGCCGTCAGGGTTCTGCCCCCAGGCGTCCGGACACGCCGAATCGAAGCGCAGGCGCGAAACCGACACCACTCGCTGTCAGGCGAGTCACCGGCGTCCACCCCGTAGAACCGACCCCCGCAAGGAGGCAGCCGTATGGCCACGACCGAGGTCGTCCAGTCCCGTCGGATCGTCACCGAGATCCCCGGCCCTGGATCCAGGGCCATCCAGGAGCGTCGCATCGCCGCCGTCGCCCAGGGTGTGGGCAGCACCCTGCCCGTCTACGTCGAGCGCGCGGGCGGTGGGATCATCGAGGACGTGGACGGCAACGCGCTCATCGACTTCGGGTCGGGCATCGCCGTGACCAACGTCGGCAACGCGGACCCGCGCGTGGTCGAGCGGGCCGCCGAACAGATGGGCCGGTTCACCCACACCTGCTTCATGGTCAACCCGTACGAGGCCTACGTCGACGTGTGCGAGGCCCTCAACCGGGTCACCCCGGGTGACCACGAGAAGCGGTCCATCCTGCTGAACTCGGGCGCCGAGGCGGTGGAGAACGCCGTGAAGATCGCGCGCAGCGCCACCGGACGCCAGGCCGTCGTGGTGTTCGACCACGCCTACCACGGCCGCACCAACCTCACCATGGGCCTGACCGCCAAGAACATGCCGTACAAGCACGGGTTCGGTCCGTTCGCCGGCGAGATCCACCGGATGCCCATGGCCTACGCCTACCGTTGGCCGACCGGACCGGAGAACTGCGGTCCCGAGGCGGCCGCCGCCGCGATCGACCAGATCACCAAGCAGGTCGGCGCCGAGAACGTGGCCGCGATGGTCATCGAGCCCATCCAGGGCGAGGGCGGGTTCATCGAGCCGGCGCCCGGTTTCCTGCCCGCGCTTGTGGAGTACTGCCGCGCCAACGGGATCGTGTTCGTGGCCGACGAGGTGCAGACCGGTTTCGCCCGCACCGGGGACATGTTCGCCTGTGACCAGGAGGGGATCGTCCCGGACCTGATCACGACGGCCAAGGGCATCGCGGGCGGGCTGCCGCTGGCCGCGGTGACCGGTCGCGCCGAGCTGATGGACGCCGTGCACGGCGGTGGCCTGGGCGGCACCTACGGCGGCAACCCCGCGGCGTGCGCGGCCGCCCTGGCCTCACTGGAGGCGATCGAGTCGGGTGACCTGGTGGGGCGCGCCCGGGAGATCGGCGAGCTGATGCTGGGTCGGTTGAACACCCTGGCGCGCAAGTTCGACGTGGTGGGCGACGTGCGCGGTCGCGGCGCCATGATCGCGATCGAGCTGGTCAAGGACCGTAAGGAGCCGAACCCGGAGGCGGTGGCGAAGGTGCTGAAGCACTGCCACGCCCGCGGCCTGGTGCTGCTGAGCGCGGGCACCTACGGCAACGTGATCCGGATGCTGCCGCCCCTGGTGATCGGTGACGACCTGCTCCATGAGGGCCTGGACCTGCTGGAGGAGGCCCTGGCCGACCTGTAGGGATCGGCCGGGTCAGCCCTGGTCGCGGACCGAGTCCAGCGACAGCAGGGCGACGTGCAACGACAGGCACGTCTCCACCGATTCCAGGTCGACGTCCAGCACCGAGGAGATCCGCCGCAGCCGCTCGTAGAAGGCGGGCCGGGACAAATGCGCCCGGCTCGCCGCCAACGCCTTGTTGCGGCCCGCGCCGAGGTAGTGGCGGAGCATGTCGGTCAGGTCGTCGCCGCGACGGGCGTCGTGGTCCAACAGCGACCCCAGCTCGCGTTCCACGTAGGTCTGCAGACGCTCGTCGTCGCGGAACAGGTGCAGTAGCCCGCGCAGGTGCAGGTCGGGAAGTCGGTAGAAGGGGCGCCGCTCGCCCTGTTTGAGGGCCACGTCCCCCACCTGCCGAGCCTCCAGGAAGGATCGGCGCACCGTGCGGATGTCGTCGGTCTCCGATCCCACGGCCAACACCACGGCGTCGCCCAGTCTGGCGTGCACCCGGTCGGCCAGTCGGCTCAGGGTGGTGTCCAGCCGTTGGCCGGCGGGCAGGGCCAGCAGGATCCCCACCCGTAGGTCGTCCAGGGAGCCCACCAGCGCGGGCAACCGCAGCTCCCGACAGGCCCGGGCGGCGCCCTCGGCGGTCTCGGACAAGCGGGCCTGCGCGGCCAGCCCGGTCCCGCCCTCCCGCAGGCGCAGCACCAGCCCCACGAGTTCACGTCCGTTGAGCGGCACCCCCACGGCGCGGGCGCGTACCAGGGCCTCCTGCGGGTCGGAGTAGGAACGATCGATGATGCCGGCGATGATCGTGCGGTGGGTCTGGCGTTCCAGGCTCTCCTGGTGGCGTTCCAGTAGACGGCCCAGGGCCAGGGTGGTGGCGGCGCGTTCGATGAGCATGGTCTGGCGGGCCGTGGGGGTGGCGCCGACGATGAGGATCAATCGCCCCCAGTCCTGTCCGCGCGCGCCCACGGTGGTGACCAACCAACCGGTGGTGGGCGCGTGCACGGTGCGGTCGCCCGAACGGACCGACCGTGAGCGGCTCTCCCAGGAGGTGAGCAGGGTTCCGGGTTCCTCGCCGTTGAGGTCGCAGGCCAGGACCTGATGGGTGAGGTTCTCCAGGACGACCGGGCAACCGGAGAGCCGGCCGACCTCCCGCAGGATCTGGACGGCGTCGGCGCCCTCGACGGACAGCCGGGTGAAGACCGAGTGGAGCTTCTCGGACTCGCGCAGTTCCTCCACCTGTTCGTTTACCACCCGGATGTGCACGGCCTCGGTGATCTCGACGAACCGCGCCTCGCGGTCGAGCAGGACGACCGGGACACGGGCGTCCTCGGCCGCGTCGAGGAAGGCCTTGGGGAGTTCGGCGTGGTACTTGCGGCCGAGCTCGACGGCGAGGCCGCTCACCCCGGCGTCGGCGAGGTCCTCGATGTAGCGGCGCAGCGCGGCGGGGTCGTCGGGCATGGCGATGCCCGTGCTGAGGACGAGTTCACCACCGCGCAACAGGTGGGCCAGATCGGTGACCTCGGCGACGTGGACCCAGCGCACCGGAACGTCCAGGTACTCGGAGCCGGCGACCACTCGGGGGCGTGCGCGCTGTAAGGCCGGGAGCCTCAGTACTTCGGCGAGGGTGGGGAGCACCTCGTCAGTGTAGAACGTGGGCCACACCCAGGGCGGTTTACACTATGTAAAGTCGACCAGCATGATGTCAACATGCTGAGCCTGGTCAATTCCGTGGGCGCTGGGAAGACTGAGGGCATGTCGGAACTCCTTGCGCGCCACCGCGCGGTCATGCCCTCCTGGATGCCCCTGTACTACGAGAACCCGATGGAGATCGTCGGAGGTAAGGGCGCCCGTGTCACGGACGCCGAAGGCCGTACCTACCTGGACTTCTTCACCGGCATCGTGACGAACATGCTCGGCTACGACGTCCCCGAGGTCCGTGAGGCGGTCGAACGTCAGATCGCCAAGGGCGTCGTGCACACGTCCACGCTGTACCTCATCCGCTCCCAGGTGGAGCTGGCCGAGAAGATCGCCCGGCTGTCCGGCATCCCCGACGCCAAGGTGTTCTTCACCAACTCCGGCACCGAGGCCAACGAGACCGCGTTGCTGCTGGCCACCCACGGACGCGGCAGCGACGAGGTGCTGGCCCTGCGCGGCAGCTACCACGGCCGGTCCTTCGGCACCGTGGCGGTCACCGGGAACAAGGCGTGGAAGAACTCCTCACTGTCCCCACTGAACGTGCACTACCTGCACGGCACCGATCACGCCTCCCCCGCCTTCCGGCACCTGACGGAGCAGGAGTACATCGACGTGTGCGTGGCGGACCTGCGCGACGTCCTCGACACCACGGCGCCCAACGTGGCCTGCCTCATCGCCGAACCGATACAGGGGGTGGGCGGCTTCGCGATGCCACCGGACGGCCTGTACGCGGCGTACAAGGAGGTCCTGGACGAGCACGGCATCCTGTTCGTCTCCGACGAGGTACAGACCGGGTGGGGGCGCACCGGCACGAGCTTCTTCGGGATCGGGAACCACGGGGTGACCCCGGACGCCATGACGTTCGCCAAGGGCCTGGGCAACGGGTTCGCGGTGGGCGGCGTGGTGGCGCGCGGCGACCTCATGGACGGGCTCCCGGCGCTGGGGGTGGCGACCTTCGGCGGCAACCCGGTGTCCATGGCCGCGGCCGGCGCCACCCTCGACCACGTGCTCGAACACGACCTGCAGGGCAACGCGCTGCGGCAGGGCGGCACCATCATCGACGGGCTGCGGGCCCTGCGCGAACTCTCCTGCGTGAAGGACGTGCGCGGCAAGGGGCTGATGTTCGCCATCGAGATGGTCGACCCGGCCACCGACGCGCCCTCCTCCGCCCTGGCCGGGCGGGTGCTGGAGGCCTCCCGCGAGCGCGGGCTACTGGTGGGCAAGGGCGGCGTGCACGGCAACGTGCTGCGGATGGCCCCTCCGATGAACCTGTCCACCGAGGAGGCCGCCGAGGGACGCGACATCCTGCTGGACGCCGTCCGCGCGGTAGCCGACCAGGCCTGACACGCCCCCCCCGGGAGGAAGAGGAAGCATGAGCGAACACGTCACGCATTGGATCGGCGGGACCGCCCACGAGGGCCCCGCGAAGCGGACCGGGGACGTCTACGACCCGGCGTCCGGACGGGTCCGCGGCACCGTGGACCTCGCCGGCCCCGAGGAGGTCGACGCCGCGGTGGCCGCCGCCAAGAAGGCGTTCCCCGGCTGGCGGGACACCTCGCTGTCCAAGCGCGTCCAGATCCTGTTCCGGTTCCGCGAGCTGCTGCGCGCCGGCTCCGACGAGCTGGCCCGGCTGGTGAGCGCCGAGCACGGCAAGGTCTTCTCCGACGCCCGGGGCGAGGTGGCCCGCGGACTGGAGGTCGTGGACTTCGCCTGTGGCATCCCCCACCTGCTCAAGGGCGGCTACTCCGAGAACGTGTCCACGGGTGTGGACTCCTACTCGATCCTGCAGCCCCTGGGCGTGGTCAGCGGCATCACCCCGTTCAACTTCCCCGCCATGGTGCCGATGTGGATGTTCCCGGTGGCGATCGCCTGTGGCAACACCTTCGTGCTCAAGCCCAGTGAGAAGGACCCGTCGGCGGGTTCCTTCCTGGCCCGGCTGTGGCGGGAGGCCGGGTTGCCCGACGGCGTGTTCAACGTGGTGCACGGCGACAAGGTCGCGGTGGACGCGATCCTGGAGCACCCGGACGTCGCCGCGGTCAGCTTCGTGGGCTCCACCCCGATCGCGCGGTACGTCTACCGGACCGCGGCCGAACACGGCAAGCGTGTGCAGGCGCTGGGCGGAGCGAAGAACCACATGGTGGTGCTGCCCGACGCCGACCTGGACCTGGCCGCGGACTCGGCGGTCTCCGCCGGGTTCGGTTCGGCGGGCGAACGGTGCATGGCCATCTCCGCGGTGGCGGTGGTGGACTCGGTCGCCGACGATCTGCTGGAGCGGATCAAGGAGCGTGTGGCCCGGCTACGGGTGGGGCCCGGCGACGACGAGCGCAGCGAGATGGGGCCGTTGGTGACCCGCGAACACCGGGACAAGGTCGCCTCGTACCTGGAGTCGGGGGTGCGCGAGGGCGCGACCCTGGCGATCGACGGTCGGGCGCACCCGGTCCCGGACGGTGACGAGGACGGCTTCTGGTTGGGTCCCTCCGTGCTGGACCACGTGGGGCCGCGGATGGCCTGCTATCGGGAGGAGATCTTCGGTCCGGTCCTGAGCGTCGTGCGCGTGGCCGACTACAACGAGGCCGTCGAGTTGGTCAACGACAACCCGTACGGCAACGGAACGGCGATCTTCACCAACGACGGCGGTGCCGCGCGGCGCTTCCAGAACGAGATCGAGGTCGGCATGGTGGGCATCAACGTGCCCATCCCGGTGCCCATGGCGTACTACTCGTTCGGGGGTTGGAAGCAGTCGCTCTTCGGTGACTCGCACGCCCATGGCACGGAGGGTGTTCACTTCTACACGCGAACGAAGGCCGTCACCGCCCGTTGGACCGATCCGAGCCGACGCCCCGAAGGAGGCGTCGACCTGGGCTTTCCCACCAATGGCTGACGAACTTCACCGAAATACGGCATGGATGTCTCTCACTGACCGTCGATGATGGGCCACACGGAGTATCGTTGACACCGACGCCCTACGGGGACGTGGCCGTCGGGCCACGTGTGTCACGAGAACCATCCTGGAGAAGGCGCGCTCAATTCCCCTCCTCCCCATGGAAGCGGGCGCGTCGACGGACGCGCTCCGGGTCCTACTTCTCCCCCTGGACCCGGGGCGCGACCGTCCGCTGACCACCCGAAGGCGGCACACCGATCAGTGTGCGGCGAACAACGGCTCGGGGACGGGCTGGTGCCCGATGATCCCCGCGCATTCGTCGCACCCGAACACCCGGGTCCCATCCGGCAGCTCACCGAGCTCCCGACGAGGCCGGGGCCACTTGACGTGGCAGACGACGCAGGCATCCCCCATGCACTGCGCCAGGCTCAGCCAGGTCGGGTCGTAGACGTAGCTGTCGGGTGCGGCGGCAGCCTGCATGACTGGTTCACACATCGTGCTCGTTCCGCGCAATGTCCCTGCTCCCCCCGTGGTTTAGGACAGTCTGGCGGGCCGATAGTTACCGGCTCTTAATTGAATCAGAAGCTCGCGGTGTCCGGAAGGGCCCGGACCGATCTAAATCACTCCGTGCAGGTAAATCATAACCCTAAGTGATCAACCCTGTGAAGCCCCAGGGCGAGGGCTGGACATTCATACGTTCTGCCCGAAATGTACGCCCGATCCCGTGGGGGACTCAGGCCTCCGCGCCCGGGGGACACCGAGAATCGGCGCGTCGCGCGGGCCGGATTGGTGACACGGGCCGCTTCCACACGCTCGGCCGAAACCCCGGCGGTGGCGACCTCGAACACCCGCCCCCCATGGGCACGGACCACCCCGAAAGCGCCCCGAGCGCACGCCCGGGAGGGAGAACCCCCTTGCCGGCAGACTGAACAACCGTTTAATGTATTGAACATGAGTTCAGCCCCGCGAGACGACCTCACCGCCCGAGCCCGCATCCGCGACGCGGCCCTGGCCCGCTTCGGCCGGGACGGCTTCGGTGTCTCCGTACGCGCCATCGCGGAGGAGGCCGGGGTCTCCCCCGGCCTGGTCATCCACCACTTCGGCAGCAAGGAGAAACTGCGCGCGGCCTGTGACGAGCACGTCCTGCGGCTCACGGCGGACACCAAGGGCGAGGTCGTCACACGGATGTCGGCGACCCACTTCCTCCAGCAGTTGGCCGAGGTGGACGGCCACGGAGACGTCTTCGCCTACCTGATGCGCTCGCTCCAGTCGGGAGGGCACGTCGCGTCGGCCCTGTTCGAGCGCATGGTCCAGGACGTGGAGATCTACCTGGCGGAGGGCGAGCGCGCGGGCACGATCAGGCCCAGTCGCGACCCGGCGGCCCGGGCGCGCTACGCCGCGTCCATGTCGCTGGGATCCCTGATGCTGCACACGACCATGCGCCCCCAGGACGCCGACCGGAACCCGTCCACCGTTCTGCGCGAGTGGATCGACGCCTACATGCTCCCGGCCCTGGAGCTGTACACCGAAGGACTGCTGCTGGACAGCACCTTCCTGGACGCCTTCGTCGCCCACCGCGACGACCCTCCCGCCAACGACCACTGAGCACCGAACCGAACCGGAGCAGCCCATGTCACCACGGAACGCGATCGAGGTCGGCGGCCTCGACAAATCCTTCGGCCGATTCAAGGCCCTCGACGAACTGGACCTGACGGTCCGCACCGGAGAGGTCGCCGGGTTCCTGGGACCGAACGGATCCGGCAAGTCCACCACCATCCGGGTCCTGCTGGGGCTGCTGCGCGCCGACTCCGGCAGTGTGCGCCTACTCGGCGGAGACCCCTGGAAGGAGGCCGTCCACCTGCACCGGCGGCTGGCCTACGTCCCCGGTGACGTGTCGCTGTGGCCCAACCTGACCGGCGGCCAGGCCATCGACCTGTTGGGGCGACTGCGCGGCGGTCTCGACGCCCGACGCAAGCGGGAGTTCCTGGAACGCTTCGAACTGGACCCGACGAAGAAGGCGCGCACCTACTCCAAGGGCAACCGGCAGAAGGTGGCCCTGGTGGCGGCGCTGGCGTCCACCGCGGAACTGCTGGTCCTGGACGAGCCCACCTCGGGCCTGGACCCGCTCATGGAGGCGGTGTTCACCGAGTGCGTGCGGGAGGTCAAGGAGACCGGTCGCACGGTCCTGCTGTCCAGCCACATCCTCTCCGAGGTGGAGAAGCTCTGCGACACGGTCACCATCATCCGTGCCGGTCGCACCGTGGAGTCGGGGACCCTGTCCGAGCTGCGTCACCTGACCCGATCGACGGTGCGGGCCGAGGTGGACGGCGACGCGACCGCGCTCAAGGACCTGACCGGCGTGCACGACCTGGCCGTCGACGGCGCCGCGGTCTCCTTCGCGGTGGAGCACGCCCACATGAGTACGGTGCTCCACGAACTCACGGCACTGGGCGTGCGCTCCCTGGTGAGCAACCCGCCGTCACTGGAGGAACTGTTCCTGCGCCACTACGGCACCGGCGCCGAGGGGAAACGGTCATGAGCGCGTTCACCGGAACCGGCACGCTGATCCGGTTCACCCTGCTCCGTGACCGCCTGCGCATGGCGATCTGGGTCGTGGCCCTGGCCGGACTGACCGCCGCCAGTGTCCCCGCCCTCGACGACATCTTCTCCGACCAGGCCGAACGTCAGGCGCGGGCCGCCCTGATGGACTCGCCCACCGGGATCGTGTTCGGCGGCCCCGGGTACGGCCTCGACGACTACACGCTCGGCCCGATGCTGGTCAACGAGCTGACCATGAGCCTGCTCATCGCGTTGGCGGTGATGAGCGTGCTGCACGTGGTCCGACACACCCGGGCCGAGGAGGAGAGCGGGCGCGCGGAACTGTTGCGCGCCGGGGTCCTGGGGGCGAGCGCGCAGACCGCGGCGGCCCTGATCACCCTGGCCCTGACCAACCTGCTCATCGGCGGGCTGATCACGGCCACCATGGTGGTCTTCGACCTGCCCGCCGCGGACTCGACCGTCTACGGGCTGGGGTTGGCGCTGGCCGGGATCTCGTTCGGGGCGATCGCGGCGGTGTGCGCCCAGGTGTCCGAACACGGTCGTTCCGCCTCGGGGCTCGCCTTCCTGATCATCGGGGTGCTCTTCCTGTTCCGTGCGGTGGGCGACATGGCCGAGGAGGGCGGCAACGCCCTGTCCTGGCTGTCACCGTTCGCGTGGGTGCAACAGACCCGGCCCTTCGACGAACCGCGCTGGGAACCACTGGCCCTGTACGGGGCGTTCGTCCTGGTGCTGTTCGTGGTGACCTACGCGCTGGCCCGCCGCCGTGACGTGGGCGCCGGGCTGGTCGCCGCCCGACCCGGACCACCCGACGCCGGAAGACTGCTGCGCGGGGTACTCACACTGCACGCGAACCAACAGCGCGGGGCGATCGTCGCCTGGGTGGTGGCGGTGCTCGCCTTCGGATACGCGTTCGGAAGCCTGGTCACCGAGGTCGAGGGCATGCTGGACTCCGCGCCCGACCTAGCGGCCATCCTGGGTGGCGACACCGACGACCTGGTCGACGGGTTCCTCGGGATGATCGCCGCCTACGTGATCATGGCGGCCGCCGCGTACGGGGTGCTGTCGGTCTCGCGAGCCCGGACCGAGGAGAACGCCGGCCGCGCGGAACTGCTGTTGTCGACCGCGGTGGGCCGGGTGCACTGGTGCGGCGCGGCACTGGTCGTCGCGGTCGTGTCCACCGTGTTGATCACGCTGTCCGGTGGGCTGGGTCTGGGCCTGGGCGCGGCGGTGGCGTTGGAGGACGCCCAGTGGACGTGGCGGATGGTGGAGTCGATGCTCGCCCAACTGCCCGCCGCGCTGGTGTTCGGGGCGATCGCGGCCTTGCTGCTGGGAGTCGCTCCACGGTTGCTGCCGCTGGTCTGGCTGTGGTTCGGGTACAGCCTGGTGGCCACGATGCTGGGCGCACTGTTCGAGTTCCCGGAGGAGGCCATGAAGCTGAGCGCGTTCGAGATCCTGGCCAGGCCTCCGATGGAGGGGTTCGAGACGGCGCCGTACCTGCTCTACCTGGGCGCGGTGCTGGTGGCCGGGGCGGTGTCCCTGGCCGGGTTCCGCGACCGCGACCTGGTCACCGCCTGACGGGCCCCGGACCGGACCGCCTTCGGGGTTCACTCCCCGGGGGCGGTCCACTCGCGCGCGGCGTCGCGCAGGCGGGTCAGCCGTTCCCAGTGCTGGGCGACGGTGTCCCGCCCCATGGGGGTGAGACCGATGGTGGTGCGGGGGCGGCCACCGGTGCTCTTGGTGACGGTCACGATGCCGCCCTTCTCCAGCTTGGACAGATGGCTGGAGAGGTTGCCCTTGGACAGCCCGGTGATGCGTTGAAGGAAGAGGAAGTCCGCGCTCTCACAGGACAGCAGCGCGCTGGTGATCGCCAGCCGCGAGGGTTCGTGCACCAGGCGGTCGATCTCCGCCATGTCCTCGAAGGGCGTGCCCATGGTCAGTCCGTCCCGTTCTCGCTCACCGGGGTGAGGGTCCGCACCAGCGTACGGTGATCCAGCAGCCCGTTCACCACGAAGACGAGCCCCGCCACCAACGGAACCATCACCGGGTACTCCCATTCGACCGGGTGGACGCCCGAAGGCGCGAGCGCACCCAGCGGAAGCAGGGTGAACACCAGGATGGCCCCGGCTCCGACCAGGTAGTGCCACCGGGCGCGCGGATCGGAGCAACCGACCGCGACCAGGCAGACGCCGATGAAGACGCCGAACACCCACCCGCCCTGGACACCCAGCACGTTGGTCACGCTCATCAGGGCGACGTACCCGAGGAGCAACCCGAACGGCAACAGTAGGAGCCACAGGACGCGCTTCGTGGTCCAGAGGGCACGCACCTTCCCGTACCGGCGCCGGTAATAGCGCTGGACGACGATGAACAGGCCGGCGAGCAGGAGTATCCCGACCGGGAACAGCACCGACCACGGGCCGCCCCGAGAGAGCGGAACGAAGGCCATCCAGAGCCCGAACAGGCCCAGCAGGACCGTGTACAGCCCTTGGTAACCGCTGAAGTCGGAGGTGACCGCGCGGATCCTCTCCAGGCGATCGATGTCGTGAGGGGTGTTCATTCGAACCTCCGGTTTGTACCGCAAACCTTTCTTCGACCATACGCGCACAGGGTTCGGTTTGCAATGCAAACCTCAGGGATGTTCCGTCTGGCAACGGGTATCCCGCATGGCGAGGACCCCGTACTTCCCCGGAAGGAACCGCCGTGACCGGCACCGACGCCCCATCTCCCACACCTCGAAGGAGGCGCCTCTTGATCGTGGTCGCGGTGGTGGCCCTGGTACTCGTGGTCCTGGTGGGGCTCATGTGGGTGATGCAGCGCTCGGTGATCTACGTGCCCCTGATCGGCGAACCCCCCACCGCCTCGGAGGTGATCGAGGGCGCCGAGGACGTGCGGCTCGACACCGAGGCCGGCCTCGAACTCGGCGGCTGGTTCGTCCCGTCCCAAGGCGAGGATCGCGAGGCCGCCGTGTTGGTGACCAACGGCAACGCGGGCAACCGCGAGAGCCGGGCGCCCCTGGCCCGAGCGCTGTCGGCGGAAGGGTTCTCGGTACTGCTGTTCGACTACCGCGGCTACGGCGGCAACGAGGGCTCCCCCTCCGAGAAGGGACTGATCGCCGACGCCCGGGCCGCCGCCGACCACTTGGCCGAACGAGGATTCGCCGCCGAGCGCACTCTCTACTTCGGCGAGAGCCTGGGCGCGGCCGTGGCCACCGGCCTGGCCGTGGAACGCCCGCCCGCGGCGCTGTTCCTACGCTCGCCGTTCAGTTCCCTGGCCGACCTGGGCGCCCACCACTACCCGTTCCTGCCGGTGCGGCTGATGCTGTGGGACCGCTACCCGGTGGCGGAGCAGGTAGCGCGGGTGGAGGTCCCCACGAGCGTGGTGATCGGCGACGTCGACGCGATCGTCCCGGCCGAACAGAGCCACGCGGTCGCGGGGGCGAGCGCGAACCTGTTCGAGGAGAGGGTCCTGTCCGGGGCCGGCCACAACGACGCCGAGCTGATCCACGGCCCCGAGGTGATCGAGACGTTCGTCCGCCTCGCCGACCACGCGCTCTGAGCGGCCTCGGACCCGCGCATCAGCCCGGCAGGTGGCTCAGGGCCCAGGCGGGGGCCAGGACCACGATGAGGAAGCGGGCCAGGCGGGTGACGAAGGTGACCACGCAGAACAGGACGAGGTTCATTCGGACCACCCCGGCGAGCACCGAGACCACCATGAACGGCGGGACGCTCGCGAAGGAGCTCAGGGCCAGCAGTCCGGCGCCCCAGATCGGGCGGTCCTCGGCCTTGGTCCGCCAGCCGGCCATCCGCGTCGCCCATTTGCCCGGGGTCGCGGCCTTGCGTTTGAGCCAGGGCGCGGTGATCGTCCCCTTGCCCACGTAGTAGTAGGGGATCTTGCCGAGGGTCTGCCCCACCGCGGCGGCCACCGCCATCGCCACGAGGGCGCCGTCGTCCAAGGTGGCGACGGCGCCCAGCAGGTACACCTCGATGTTGAGGATCGGGACCAACCCGCCCGCCGTGGCGACCACGAAGGCCAGGAGGGTCTCGCCCATGTCGGCGTTACTTCTCGGCGGCGGCGAGCTGTCCGCAGGCGCCGTCGATCTCCTGGCCACGGGTGTCACGGACGGTGACGGACACCCCGTGCGATTCCAGGCGCCGCACGAACTCGCGCTCGTCCTCGGGGCGCGAGGCGGTCCACTTCGATCCCGGGGTGGGGTTGAGCGGGATGAGGTTGACGTGCACCAGGTGCCCCTTGAGGAGCTTGCCGAGCAGATCGGCCCGCCAGGCCTGGTCGTTGATGTCCTTGATCAGGGCGTACTCGATGGACACGCGACGGCCGGTGGTGCCGGCGTAGCGCCAGGCCGCGTCGAGGACCTCGCCGACCTTCCAGCGGGTGTTGATCGGCACGAGCTCGTCGCGCAGCTCGTCGTCGGGGGCGTGCAGGGAGATCGCGAGGCGCACCTGCATCTTCTCGTCGATGAGCTTGTTGATCGCCGGGACCAGGCCCACCGTGGAGACGGTCACGCCGCGCTGGGAGATACCCATGCCGTTCGGGACCGGGTCCGTGATCTGACGGACGGACTGGAGCACCCGCTTGTAGTTGGCCATGGGCTCGCCCATCCCCATGAACACGATGTTGCTGATCCGCCCCGGACCGCCGGCGACCTCACCGCGGGCCAGGTCACGGCCGCTCGCGATCACCTGCTCGACGATCTCGCCGGTGGACAGGTTGCGGGTCAGGCCCGCCTGTCCGGTGGCGCAGAAGGGGCAGTTCATGCCGCATCCGGCCTGGGAGGAGATGCACAGGGTGACACGGTCCGGGTAGCGCATCATGACCGACTCGAACATGACCCCGTCGAAGGCCTTCCACAGGGTCTTGCGGGTCATCCCCTTGTCCGCGGACAAGTGTCGGACCGGAGTGAGCAGCGTGGGCAGCAGCGCCTCGCCGAGCTTCTCTCTGGAGGCCTCGGGCAGGTCGGTCATGTTGGCGGTGTCCGACTCCAGGGCGCCGTAGTAGTGCTTGGCGATCTGCTTGGCCCGGAAGGGCTTCTCGCCCAGCTCCTTGACGACGTCCTGGCGCTCCTCCAGGGACAGGTCGGCCAGGTGCCGGGGCGGCTTGGCGCGGCGGGGTGCGACGAAAGTGAGCTCGGCGGGCATAAGTATCCGTAACGAGTGGAGTCGGTGGACTGCGCCCGGCGCGGAAAAGGTGTGGCGCCGCGGGTCGTTATACGACTTATACGCGGCTGCGGCATTGCTCCGCCTGTCAGGGCACTACCGTCGAGTCTACGCGCAGTGTGGACAGCCCGGACGGGTGCAGGCCCCTTCGGTGACCACGACAACACGACTACCCCCTGGGTCGACACACACGTGGGAGAGCCGGTGACCGAGATCGACGTCCTGCTCGACGAGATCAGCCCGTACCAGAGCCGCCGCGTCGTCGTCGAATGCGACTCCCACACCACCGCCGCGTACCTGCTGGACGCTCGCGAGCGCATCCGTGTCCCGGTGTGGCTGGCCAACCACGAGAGCGCGCCGACCGAGGCGCAGCCCGGTGACCTGTACCAGGGGCGGGCCCCGCTGATGCCGGAGGCCTACACCAAGCACCCCCAGGGCCGCCCCCGTTTCGACCCGGACTCCTTGCGAGCGGTCTGGTTCGAGGAGGGCGACGGCGTGGCCCTGCTCGACGAGGAGGGGCTGCTGGCGGTCATCCCCGGTTGGGCGGACGCCGACAGCGGACTGCCCGGGTACGCGCGTGAGGCCATCGGGCGCAGCGCGTACGCGTGGGAGCTCGACTCGGTCAAGCGCCGGCTGTGGCCGCGGGTAGTGCACGCCGAGGCCTACTGGGACTGGCGTCGGGCCTCCGGTGCCTGGCGGAGCGTGCAGCGCACGGTGCTCGGCCATCTGAACCGACGGGTGGGCGAGGCCGGCCACTACTGGGACGTCTCCGACGGGCACCCGCCGTTGCTGCGGCTGTCGGAGCGACCGCCGACGAAGGAACGGCCGTTCACGGTCCTGTCGACGGTCGGCATGTGCGGTCAGCGGATGCCGACCCTGGACCGGTACATGGCCGACACCTCCCACCACGCCCGGGTGGAGCTGGCGCTGGCCACGACGTTGCCGGCGCACCACGCGGCACGTGTCTTCCGGTGGATCGGGGCGTTCCCCTGGCGGGCGGTCACCTGGTTCGGCACCGGCCACACGGTCAAGTGGTTGGACAACCCCGAGGACCAGGCGATGCGTCGGGGCGCGGGCGCCGTGCTGCTGTTGGAGGACCCGACCCCCTTGGTCACCGACCCCGACCGCCGGCCACCGGACACCTCGGGGCTGAACTTCCAGGGTGACCCGGTGAAGTGGCTGTGGATCGTGCCGATCACCCGCCCCGAGCACCTGTTCGCCAAGGAACACGACAGCGCCACCCTGGTGGAGAAGCTCGCGGCCGAGGGTCGCAGCTGGGTCCTGGGCTGAGGGACCTCGCCCACGCGCGCTAAAACCGGTTGACCGGTTCTGCCCGTTCCACGAGCATTCCCCGGTCGGGACGGTTCGAGGCGGGAACGGGTACGAGGCATGGACCAGACGCGGAACACCGGTACGGGGCCTCGGGCGGGGATCACGGCGCCGCTGCGGCACCCGAACTTCCGCGCGCTGGCGTTGGGCCGGGTCCTGATGATGTTCGGCAACGGCATGGCGAACGTGGCGTTGGCCTTCGCCGTGCTGGACGTGACCGGATCGCTCGCCCAGGTGGGTCTGGTGGTGGGCGCCCGGTCGGTGGCGAACGTGTCCCTGCTGCTGTTGGGCGGGGTCATCGCCGACCGGCTGCCGCGCGCCCTGGTGCTGCGAGGGGCCTGTGTGCTCGCGGCGCTCTCCCAGGGACTCCTCGCACTGGCCTTGCTCACCGGGTCCGCGACGTTACCGCTGATGATCGTGTTGAGCCTGGTGAACGGGGCCGCGGCCGCCGCCAACCTACCCGCGGCCGCGGCGCTCACCCCGCAGACCGTGCCGCACACACTGCTGCGTCAGGCCAACGCGCTGGTCGGGATCGCCAAACAGCTGGGCATGTTCGCGGGGATGTCGGTGGGCGGCGTCGCCGTGGGTCTGCTGGGTCCGGGGTGGGCGATCGGTGTGGACGCCGTGATGTTCGCCGCGGCCGGGGTGGCCTTCCTGTTCCTGCGAGTGCCGTCGACGACGCCGGCGGAGCGCGGCAACGTGCTCCGCGACCTGCTGGAGGGCTGGAGCGAGTTCGTGACCAGGCCCTGGGTGTGGATCATCGTGTTGCAGTTCATGGTGGTCAACGCCGGTTGGTCGGCGACCACCTCGGTGCTGGGCCCGGGGATCGCCGACGAGACGTTCGGGCGGACCACGTGGGGGCTGGTGATGGCGGCCAACAGCGTGGGGCTGTTGGTGGGCGGCGTCCTGGCCGCGCGTTGGCAGCCGCGAAGAGCGCTGTTCTACGGAACCGCTCTGGTCACCGTGCAGACCCTGCCGTTCTTCGTGCTGGCCGATCCGTCACCGATCGTGCCGTTACTGTTCGCGGCGATGTTCGTGGGCGGGGTCGCCGTCGAGCAGTTCAGCGTGGCCTGGGAGGTGTCGGTACAGGAGAACATCCCGCCGGACCGGCTCTCGCGGGTGTACTCCTATGACGCGTTGGGGTCGTTCGTGGCCATGCCGGTGGGGCAGATCGCCATCGGGCCGCTCGCCGAGTCGATCGGCGCGGACCGGTCCCTGCTGATCGTCGCCGTGCTGACGATCATGGCGACGTCGGCGGCGGTCGCCGCGCCGAGTGTGCGTTCACTGCGCCGCCGGTGACCTGTAGGGCGAGGCGGAACCGGTGCGATGGTCGCGGACCTGCCGGAACGCGTGGTACAGCCGGGCCATGTCCTCGTCGCTGAAGCGTTCGACGAAGCGGAGCAGGGTGACACCGGAGTCGGGGCCGGTACTGAGGACCTCGCCCATGACGCGCGCCGTGTACTCGGCGTGGGTCTCCCTGGGCCGGTAGGTCCAGGCCCGCCCCGTCTTCTCCCGTTCCAGCAATCCCTTCTGGTGCAGGATGTTGGCGACGGTCATGACGGTCGTGTAGGCGAGGTCGCGGTCGTAGACCATGCTCGACCGGATGTCGCGGACCGGCAGTGGCCCCTCCGCGCGCCACAGGGCGGACATGATCGCCGCCTCCAGTTCCCCCAGGCCCCTCATGGGTTCCCCCTCGCCCCCGTTGTTCCCGTTGTACGTAGGCGCAT
Source organism: Nocardiopsis sp. NPDC006832 (assembly GCF_040635885.1). Lineage (NCBI taxonomy): Bacteria > Bacillati > Actinomycetota > Actinomycetes > Streptosporangiales > Nocardiopsidaceae > Nocardiopsis > Nocardiopsis sp. NPDC006832. Next base: position 54,166 of record NZ_JBEYLC010000001.1, read on the forward strand.
CGTAGGCAGGGTGATGGCGACACCGAGGAGGAATCGGGGAGAGCGCGTAGATCCGTGCATCCAGGGCCGCCGGCACCTGCGTTTCACGGTCGGGAGCACCGCTTCCACCGTCGGCTCGCGGGTCCCCTCGGACGAGCCCATGGAAACGTGTGTCGTGTCACATTCCCATCGGCCAGAGGCGGTCATGGCGTCACGAACCGAAAACCCCCACGGACATGGACAAACAGGACACTGTGATCACACAAGGCAAGGCCACGACCACGGAAAGCCAAGGTTCGTGTGAAAGATTGTTAGCTATCTCCCAGTTTCAACAACCACAGTGTTCCCGGCCGGGAGGTCGGTACAAGTAGCCTTGTACGCGACGAGTGCCGGCCTGGTCAGACACTCCGCATGGGGGCGACCCCATGTTTCTTCGAGCCCGCCTTGCCGGCAGCCACCCGTCTTTCCTGAACATTCACAAGCGAGCAGCGGAAGTGGGCGATCTCCGCCGTGTCGTCTGAGGCGTCTCAACCCCTGACAGATTTCGGCCCGAACGAGTGGCTGGTCGAGGAGCTTTACCAGAAGTACCTCACCGACCCGAATTCGGTTGACAAGGCTTGGTGGAACTTCTTCGCGGACTACAAGCCCGCGGACTCGGGCGGCGGGAAGGGTGGGGCCACTGCGACCGCTAAGGCGCAGACCGAGAAGGCCCCCGCAGCCCCCGCTCCGAAGAAGAAGCCCACTCCGGCCGCACCCAAGAACACCGACAGCGACGATGGGCTCCAGGTCAAGGAGGAGCGGCTGCGTGGCGCGGCCGCCCGTACCGCGACCAACATGGACTCCAGCCTGACCATGCCCACCGCGACGAGTGTGCGCGCGGTGCCGGTCAAGCTGCTGTTCGACAACCGCATCGTCATCAACAACCATCTCCGACGCAGCCGCGGTGGGAAGATCTCCTTCACCCACCTCATCGGCTACGCCATGGTCAAGGCGCTTGAGTCGATGCCGGAGATGAACCACTCCTACACGGAGGTCGACGGTAAGCCCGGCGTCGCCAAGCCCGAACACGTGAACTTCGGTCTGGCGATCGACCTCCCCAAGCCCGACGGCTCACGTCAGCTGGTCGTGCCCTCCGTCAAGAAGTCCGAAGAGATGGACTTCGCCGAGTTCTGGAGCGGCTACGAGGACCTGGTCCGCAAGGCCCGCAACAACAAGCTGGCCGTCCCGGACTTCCAGGGCACCACGATCAGCCTGACCAACCCGGGCGGCATCGGCACCGTGCACTCCGTGCCGCGCCTGATGCCCGGTCAGGGCACCATCCTCGCGGTGGGTGCCATGGAGTACCCGGCCGAGTTCCAGGGCGCCTCCCAGGACACCCTGAGCGAGCTGGGCATCAGCAAGGTCATGACGATCACGTCGACCTACGACCACCGGATCATCCAGGGTGCCCAGTCGGGTGAGTTCCTGCGTCGGATCCACCAGCTACTGCTGGGCGAGAACGGTTTCTACGACGAGATCTTCAACGCCCTGCGGATCCCCTACGAGCCGGTCCGCTGGGTCCAGGACATCCACGTCAACCCGGCCACCCAGCTCGACAAGACCACCCGGGTCCAGGAGCTGATCCACGCCTACCGTGTGCGCGGCCACCTCATGGCCGACACCAACCCGCTCACCCACGAGCAGCGCAAGCACCCGGACCTGGACGTGCTCGAACACGGCCTGACGCTCTGGGACCTGGACCGCGAGTTCCCCACCGGGGGCTTCGGCGGCAAGCAGGTCATGAAGCTTCGCGACGTCCTGGGCGTGCTGCGCGACACCTACTGCCGCACGGTGGGTATCGAGTACATGCACATCCAGAGCCCGGAGGAGCGGGAGTGGATCCAGTCGCACGTCGAGCGCGAGCACGAGAAGCTCGACCGTGACGAGCAGCTGCACATCCTGCACAGGCTCAACAGCGCGGAGGCCTTCGAGACCTTCCTCCAGACCAAGTACGTGGGTCAGAAGCGCTTCTCCCTCGAAGGTGGAGAGTCGCTGATCCCGCTGCTGGACGGTGTGATCTCCAAGGCCGCCAAGGCCGAGCTGGACGAGGCCGTCATCGGTATGGCCCACCGCGGTCGCCTGAACGTGCTGGCCAACATCTGTGGCAAGTCCTACGGGCAGATCTTCGGTGAGTTCGAGGGCAACCTCGACCCGCGCAGCGCGCACGGCTCCGGTGACGTCAAGTACCACCTGGGCACCGAGGGGGTCTTCGAGACCCGCGAGGGCGACAAGATCCAGATCACGCTGGCCGCCAACCCGTCCCACCTGGAGACGGTCGACCCGGTCGCCGAGGGCATCGTCCGCGCCAAGCAGGACGTGCTCGACAAGGGCCCGCACGGCTTCACCGTGCTGCCCATCCTCATCCACGGTGACGCGGCGTTCGCCGGGCAGGGCGTGGTCGCCGAGACCCTCAACCTGTCCCAGCTGCGCGGTTACCGGACCGGCGGCACGGTGCACGTCATCGTGAACAACCAGGTGGGCTTCACCACCTCGCCGTCCGACAGCCGCTCCAGCGTGTACGCCACCGACGTCGCGCGCATGGTGCAGGCGCCGATCTTCCACGTCAACGGGGACGACCCCGAGGCCGTGGTCCGGGTCGCGAACCTGGCCTTCGCCTACCGTCAGGCGTTCAACAAGGACGTCGTGATCGACCTGGTCTGCTACCGGCGTCGTGGGCACAACGAGGGCGACAACCCCGCGTTCACCCAGCCGCTGATGTACGACGTCATCGACGCCAAGCGTTCCACCCGCAAGCTGTTCACCGAGTCCCTGATCGGTCGCGGTGACATCACGGTGGAAGAGGCGGAGTCGGCGCTTCGCGACTACCAGAGCGAACTCGAACGCGCCTTCACCGAGACCCGTGAGGTCGAGAAGAGGCCGATCGAGCCGGGCTCCGTGGTCAAGCCCGAGGTGTTCACCGAGTCCCGTCTGGACCACTCCAAGGTGGAGACGGCGATCTCCTCGGAGACCGTCAAGCGGGTCATCGACACCCAGGTGAACCTGCCCGAGGACTTCAAGCCGCACCCGCGTCTGGCCCCGCAGCTGTCCCGTCGCGCGACCATGGTCGAGAACGACGCGATCGACTGGGCCACCGGTGAGCTGCTGGCCTTCGGGTCGCTGCTGCTGGACGACCACCCGGTCCGTCTGGTCGGTCAGGACAGTCGCCGCGGCACCTTCGGTCAGCGTCACGCCACGTTGATGGACCGCGACACCGGCGAGACCCACACGCCGCTGAAGAGCTTCGACAACGGCACCACGAAGTTCCTCGCCTACGACTCGCTGCTGAGCGAGTACGCGGCGCTGGGCTTCGAGTACGGCTACTCGCTGACCCGTCCGGGCTCCCTGGTGATGTGGGAGGCGCAGTTCGGTGACTTCGTCAACGGCGCGCAGACCATCATCGACGAGTACATCAGCGCGGGCGAGCAGAAGTGGGGCCAGCGCTCCAGCGTCACCATGCTGCTGCCGCACGGCTACGAGGGCCAGGGCCCGGACCACTCCTCGGCCCGCATCGAGCGGTTCCTCCAGTCGTGCGCGCAGGAGAACATGACCGTCGCGATGCCGAGCACCCCGGCGAGCTACTTCCACCTGCTGCGTTGGCAGGCCAAGTCGCCGCTGGAGCGCCCGCTCGTGGTGTTCACGCCCAAGTCGCTGCTGCGTCTGAAGACCGCGACCTCGGCCGCCCAGGACTTCACCTCGGGCTCCTTCCAGCCGCTGATCGGGGACGACTCGATCGCGCCGGAGAAGGTCCGTCGTGTGGTCATCTGCTCCGGCAAGATCTACTACGACCTGGACGCGGCTCGCCGCAAGAGCGGGGACAAGCACACCGCGATCATCCGCGCGGAGCGGCTGTACCCGCTGCCGATCGAGGAGATCCGCGAGCAGCTCAAGGCCTACCCGAACTCGGGCGAGGTCCTGTGGGTCCAGGAGGAGCCGGCGAACATGGGCCCGTGGCCCTTCGTCGCGCTGGTCTTCTCCGAGCAGCTCGACCGCCCGTTCACCCGGATCTCGCGTCCGGCCTCCTCCGCGCCCGCGGCCGGTTCGGCCAAGCGTCACGAGGCCGAGCAGCGTGCCCTGGTGGACACGGTCTTCCCACCCGCGGAATAGCGACGGAAGAACCATGTACTTCACCGATCGAGGAATCGAGGAGTTGGAGAACCGCCGCGGCGACGAGGAGGTCAGCTTCGCCTGGCTCGCCGAGCAGCTGCGGGTGTTCACCGACGTCAACCCCGAGTTCGAGACGCCCGTCGAACGGCTGGCCACCTGGTTGGCCCGGCTGGACGACGAGGAGGAGTAGCGACGAGGCATCGCGCTGAGCGATGTACCGGCCGAGGGGCCCGGGTCCACGTGGACCCGGGCCCCTCGCTTGTGTCCGGGGTCGATCCGGTGGGTGGGCCCGCGCACGCCGGGCTCGGGGTCGTCCCCGAGGTTCCCCCGATTCGACCCCCGAAATCCACGACATATCTTGAGTTCGCCGAAGACGCGACATATCGTGAAGACATCGAGAGCGAACGGAAGGGTTCACGATGGCAAGTTGGACCATCGACAGTCCGATGACGCACACCTTGGACGGCATCGTCGCCCTGAAGGTGCGAATCGTCGGCGGACAGGTCAACATCATTCCCACCGACGACCCGGTGACCTTCGAGATCACCGACATCGAGGGCGAGCCCCTGGAGGTCACCCAGGAAGCCGGGATCCTCACCATCCACTACCGGGACCTGACCGGTCAGGGGTTCCTCGACCGGCTCAAGCCCCTCCAGCTGACCGGCTACAAGAACATGCACTCGCGTCGGGTCACCGTGAACCTGAGGGTCCCCCGGGACTGCCCGGTGGAGGTGTCCACGGCCACCGCGCCCGTGGTGGCGGCCGGGCTCAGCGCCCGCACCAAGATCAGGACCGCCACCGGCGAGATCACCCTGGACGAGGTCTCGGGTGAGACCGACCTGAACACCGCCGACGGCAGCGCCTCGGTACGCGGGCCGGGCGGCACCCTGGGCTTCAACAGCGCCACCGGGCAGTTGGCCGTGGCCGGCGGCCGCCTCTCCGGGCTGCGGGCCAAGACCGTCTCCGGATCGGTCCTGGTCGACACCGACCTCTCGGCCTCGGCTCGTGTGCGGGTGACGACCGTGTCCGGCGAGGTGGCCCTGCGGGTCCCCGCGGAGAGCTCCGCCAACGTCGAGTTGCGCACCATGACCGGTGGGGTCGACTCCGACTTCGGATTGGACCGCAACACCGCGCCGGCCCGCAACACCCTGAGCGGGAAGATCGGCATGGGTGTGGACCCCGCCGCCATCAGTGTCAACACCGTGTCCGGTCGAACCGCGCTGCTGCGTCGTGCGCCCGAGGCTCCGGCCGCGATCCCAGAGGGGGCCTCATGAGCACCATCTTCGGCCACGGCAGACTGCGCCTGTACCTGCTCAAGCTGCTCGACGAGAGCCCGCGCCACGGCTACGAGATCATCAGCCTGCTGCGCGACCGTTTCCTTGGCGTGTACTCGCCCTCTCCCGGCACCATCTACCCTCGGCTCGCCCGGTTGGAGGAGGAGGGTCTGGTCACCCACACCGAGGAGGGCGGCCGCAAGGTGTACAGCCTCACCGACAAGGGACGTGAGGAGCTGCGCGCCCGCGAGAGCGACCTGGACGACCTGGAGCGGGAGATCACCGACTCGGTGCGCGACATCGCCCGCGCGGTCAAGCAGGACGTGCGCGCCACCATCAGCTCCCTGCGCGACGAACTGAAGTTCACCGCGGGCGGCACCCGCCGTGAGGGGGCCGAACGCGCCGAGGGGACCAAGGCCCCCGAGGACGAGGAGGACCAGGACCGTCGCGAGCGGGACCGCGCCCGGGACTGTGGGGACGGCGGAATGTGGGCCCGTGAGTGGGATCGGTTCGCCCAGGGCTTCGGCGGGGCGTTCGGTGCCGCCTGGGGTCGCACCGACTCCGAACGTCGTGGTGAGGGCTCGGGGGAAGGGTCCGAACACGACGACGCCCGGCGTGACGAGGCGGGGCGTAAGGAGACCGGGCACGAGGGGTCCGAGTTCGAACACGCCCTGAAGGACTTCTCCGTGCGCGTTCGGGACATGCTCCGGGGCGCCGGTCAGGTCGGCGGGTCCGCCGCGAACGACCTGCGACGCATCCTCGACGACACGGTCGAGGTGATCCGCCGCGACCTGGGCCGGTGGGGGCCGGCCGAGGGGGAACGCGAGGGGTCCGAACCGACGTCGGACAAGGGTGGGGAGTCCACCGAGGGACCCACCGGCCAAGGGTCCGAACCGGGGGACGCGGGCCCCTCGGAGGAGCCGAAGGCTCGACCGATGCCGCCCTCGGGCGGTGATTCCTGGTCCACCGCCACCGGCGAGGACCAGGAACGGCGCGACTGAGTCGACGCCGGAGGAGGCCCGGGAGACCACACGGGGGCGTGGTCTCCCGGGCCCCTCGTCGAATCATCCGATCCAGAAGGAAGAAGCGGTGCTGGTTCCGTACACGATCGAGCAGGACGCGGACGGCGTGTGGAGTGCCCACGCTCGTCTGCCTTCGGGGGCGGCCACTCGTGGCGAGGGTGACACCCCGGACGCCGCCCTGGCCGACCTGCGCCGGGCGTTCGACCTCCTGAAGGAGGAGTTCGACTCACCCGCGGAGCTGATGTGATCGTCCCGACGGCGCACGGTGTCAGAGCGTGGCCAGACCCACCAGGAGCGCCAGGCCGGCGAAGGCGACGAGGCCGGTCAGCGCCCATCTGGGCCAGGGCAGGCCACCCCTGGTGGTGGGCAGGTCCGACCATCTTCGGGCCCCGACCACGGCCGCGGCCACGGTCAGGAACACCCCGGCCGCCCACGCCCACGGGGAGACCAGGTGCCAGAAACCGGCGAGGTGGACGTACCCGAGCAGCGCGACCGTGAGCGTCCCGTAGGCGACCAGGCCCACCCGGTCCGTGGGTCGACGCGTCATCCGCCAGGGGCGGCGCCGGGCGGCGAAGCCCAGGAACAGGGCCCCGGGCAGCAGTGCCAGGATCGCCGTCACGGTGGCGTACAACCGCTCCCCCGCCACGTTGTCCGGACTGGGTTCGTCGACCCCGAGCAGTCGGATGCCGATGTCCTCGCTGTACCGGTGCGTGTTCGACAGGACCACGGCTCCCCGGTCACCGGAGTAGCCGATCCAGGCGGTGTGGCCGTTGGTGGTGGCGTTCCCTCCGTGCGCGGTGATCTCCCGACCGCCGAGGGTCTCCACGTACCAGCCCAGTCCCTGTTCCCGGCGGGCCACGTCGCCCGCGGCCACGGGTTCGGCCGCGCCGGCTCCCGGCGCCGAGTCGTCCATCATCGCCGCGAGGAGCAGCCCGAGGTCACCCGCCGTCGTGGTCACCCCACCCGAGGGACCGGACGCGACCGTGCGGTCCAGTTCGATGGGCCACCCACGGTCGGCGTCGTGCACGACGGGGTCGGAACCGGCCTGGTCGGACCACACTCGGGTGTGCTCCATGCCCAGGGGTTCCAGGAGGCGTTCGCGGACCAGGGCGGCGTAGTCGATCCCGGCGCGGGCCGCCAGCGCGTGCCCCAATAGACCGAAGCCGGTGTTGGAGTAGACGTTGCTTCCCCGTAGTTCGGGGTCGACGCGGGCCTGCGCGGCCACCTCCGCGAGGAAGTCGTCGACCGAACCCGCCGGGTCGGGGTGGCGTTTGGCGACGAACTGCCAGAGGGTCTGGGGCAGGGTCGTCTCCTCACGTGACAGCCCCGAGGTGTGGGTGGCCAGTTCCTCGACGGTGATGTCGGCGATGGCGGGATCGGCCGGGTCCAGTTCCGGCAGCAGTTCCCCCACCCTGGTGTCCAGATCGAGTTCGCCCTGGTCGATCATGTCGGCGAGCAGCATCCCGGGCAGCACCTTGGCCACCGACGCGGACCCGAAGGGGGTGTCCTCGTCCACCTGTTCTCCCTCGTCGCCGACCGAGCCCAGCCCCGCCGAGCGGACGTGGTACCCGCCCTCGGGGTCGGGTTCGACGAGGGCCACGGACAGCCCGTGGTAGCCGGTGGTGTCGCCGATCCCCTCCCGGACCGACGCCGCGACCTCACGGTCGCCCTCGACCCGGTCGTCGAGTTCGTAGGGCCGCGGGATCAGGGTCACCGCTCCAACGGCGGCGATCACCACGGCCAGGGCCATCGCGATCCGTCCACCGGTTCTTCGGGGCTCGCGCGTGGTCGGGGAGGTCGGTTCCATGAGGGGTGTCCCAGGGGTCTGAGGCCGTTCGAACGGCGTGGTTCCAGTCCTCGAAAACCTACGAGTGCGCCCCGTCACGGCGCACTACGCCGGTCCCCCCGAACCGGGGTGTCCGTACTCCCCCCTGGGTGGTGGCCTCGACCCCACCCCGGCACGAAAAAGGGCCCGAGCGATCGAGACGATCGCACGGGCCCTGGAACTCCATCAACGGCGGGCGACGCCGTCCGCACGGGCCTGAGCGGCGACCGCGGCGGAGACCGCCGGGACCACGCGCTCGTCGAACGTGCTGGGGATGACGTAGTCGGCGCTCAGGTCGTCACCGACGAGGTCGGCGATGGCCTTGGCGGCGGCCAGCTTCATGTTCTCGGTGATGTCGCGGGCCTGGACGTCGAGGGCGCCCCGGAACACGCCGGGGAAGGCCAGGACGTTGTTGATCTGGTTCGGGAAGTCGCTGCGCCCGGTGGCGACGACGCTCGCGTGCTTGCGGGCCACGTCCGGGTGGATCTCCGGGTTGGGGTTGGCCATGGCGAAGACGATGGCGTCGTCGGCCATGGTGGCCACGACCGACTCGGGGACCTCACCGGCGGACAGGCCGACGAACACGTCGGCGCCCTCCAGCGCGCTCTCGATGGAGCCCTTCAGACCGGCCTTGTTGCTGATGGCGGCCAGTTCCCGCTTGACCGAGGTCAGGCTCTCCCGGCCTTCGTGGATCATGCCCTTGGAGTCGGCGACGGCGATGTCGCCGATGCCTCCGTCGACGAGCATCTTGGTGACGGCGACGCCGGCGGCGCCCGCACCGGAGACGACGACCCGCAGGTCGGCCAGGGTACGGCCGGTGAGGCGGGCCGCGTTGTGCAGCGCGGCGACGGTCACGATGGCGGTACCGTGCTGGTCGTCGTGGAAGACCGGGATGTCCAGGCGCTCACGCAGCTTGTCCTCGATCTCGAAGCAGCGCGGAGCGGAGATGTCCTCCAGGTTGACGCCACCGAAGGACGGTGACATGCGCACGACGGTCTCGACGATCTCGTCGACGCCGGTGCAGTTGAGGGCGATCGGCACGGAGTCGACGTCGCCGAACTGCTTGAACAGCAGCGACTTGCCCTCCATGACCGGCAGCGAGGCCTCCGGCCCGATGTTGCCCAGGCCCAGGACCGCGGTGCCGTCGGTGACGACGGCGACCAGGTTGCTCTTCCAGGTGTAGGTCTCGACCAACTCGGCGTTCTCGGCGATCGCGTCGCAGACGCGGGCGACACCCGGTGTGTAGGCCAGGGAGAGTCCCTCGTGGTCGCTGACGTCCACGGAGGAGGTGACATGGAGCTTGCCACCGCGATGCATGGCGAAGGCCGGATCCTTGTCCAGCTCGGACGTGTCCTGGGTACGCGAAGTAAAGGTGGTCACTACTCAAACCCCTCGGTCTGCTTCTACGTCCGCGTCGGCCATGACGAGGACGATGGTCGACGGATCGCGCGCGAAGACGTAAGGGTGCTAGGGGAACCCTCCACGGCGCCGGTCGGCCATGACCGGTGGTGTTCGCCGGAAGGGACAGTCTTCGCCGGACTCTTATACGAGTACAGCGCGTCCGCATCTCACGGGGATGACCCGTTACGCAATCCTCTCACAACGGTGACCGCGGGAAAATCGCGGGGCGTCAGGATGGAGTGCTACCGACTTAAAGCACTATGCAGCATAATGTCCGTGTTGTCGTTCCAGGCCTGCGGAACGGATCCGCGAACAGGCCTCCGAGCAGGCATGATTCGTGCCCTTGAAGGAGACCTCACATGCCCCTGCGCAAGTCCCTCCCCTACTTCACCGCCCTCGCCGCAGTGGGTGTCCTGACCCTTTCCGCGTGTGGCGATGGTGACGGCGCCGAGGACGAAGCCGCCCCCGAAGCGCCGGAGGTCTCCGTCGACGAGGAACTCGCCGCGTTGCTCCCCGACGACATCGCCGAGGCCGGCGTCGTCAGCATCGGTGTCGAAGCCGAGTACGCGCCCGGCGAGTACCTGGACGAGGACGGCGAGACCGTCCTCGGCTTCAACGTGGACCTGGTGACGGCCGCCCTGAACAAGCTCGGCCTCGAAGTCGAGTGGGTCCCCGCCAACTTCGACTCCATCATCATCGGCGTCGACAGCGGCAACTACGACCTCGGCGCCTCCTCCTTCACCATCACGGAGGAGCGCATGGAGGCCGTCAACATGGTGAGCTACTTCTCCTCCGGGACGCAGTGGTTCGGCCTCGCCGGGAACCCCGAAGGGGTCGACCCCGACAACGCCTGCGGTATGCGCATCGCCGTGCAGACCGGCACCACGCACGACACCGACATCGAGGCCCGTAGCGACGCCTGCGTCGAGGCGGGCGAAGAGGCCATCACCATCGAGAAGTTCCAGAACCAGCCGCTGGCGACCTCCAGCGTGGTCTCCGGACTCAACGACGCGTCCCTGGCCGACCTGCCCACCTCCCTGTTCGCCCTGCAGGAGACCGGCGACCAGCTCGAATTCATCGACGAGCAGTACTCGGCCGCGCCCTACGGCGTCATCACCCCCAAGGACGACACCGAGATGGCCGATGCCCTGGCCGCCGGGTTCAACTCCATCATCGAGGACGGCACCTACGGGAACGTCCTGGAGGAGTGGGGCATCGAGGTCGGTGCCGTCGAGACCTCCGAGGTCAACCCCTCCGTCGACGAATAGCCCCACCGGGTCCCCCAGCGTCGCACCACCGCACGCCGAGCTCACCAGGGCCGGCGTGCGGCCGTTTCATCAGAACGTGTCCGGGCGCCCGTTCCGGTCACGACGACCGCCCGCCCTGTTCGCCCGCCACTAGCGAAAGTCTGATCCGTGACGTCACCGAGTGCATCGGCGGACGATCCGGGGTCGAAGGAACCGACCCCGGGCCGACCGGCCGACCCGATCTCCGCAGTCCCCGTCCGCTACCCGGAACGTTGGGTCGCCGCCGGGGTCGTGCTGGTCCTCGCCGCGATGTTCGTGAACATGCTGATCACGAACCCCGCGTTCAACTGGCCGTTCATGTTCGAGCACATGTTCTCGGACCCGGTCGTGAACGGTGTCTGGGTGACCCTCAGCGCCACCATCCTGTCCATGGTCATCGGCATCCTGCTGGGCGTCGTGCTGGCGGTGATGCGTCTGTCCGGGAACCCGGTCCTGGTGTCGGTCGCCTGGCTGTACACCTGGTTCTTCCGCGGTGTGCCCCGGTTGGTCCTGGCCGTGCTCTTCGGCAACATCGCCATCCTGTACTCGACCATCCACGTCGGGCTCCCCTTCGACAACTACTGGATGCCCATGCTGGGCCTGGAGGGCGACGCCCGGTTCTTCGAGATCGACGTCCGCACCCTCCTGAGCGGCTACATGGCCGGTCTGCTCGCCCTGGCGCTGTCCGAGGGCGCCTACATGGCCGAGATCATCCGCGCCGGCCTGCAGTCGGTGAACAAGGGCCAGACCGAGGCCGCCCAGGCCCTCGGTATGGGCCGAAGCAAGATCATGCGGCGCATCACGCTGCCGCAGGCGATGCGGGTGGTCATCCCGCCCACGGGCAACGAGACCATCGCCATGCTCAAGGACACCGCCCTGTTGGCGTACGTGCCGGTGACCATCGAGCTCTTCTACCAGCTCCAGGCCATCGGAACCCGCACCTACCAGATCTTCCCGATGCTGGTGGCGGCCTGCCTGTGGTACCTGGCGATCACCAGCGTCCTCATGGTCGGCCAGTACTTCATCGAGCGCAGGTTCAGCCGCAGTGAGCGCGGCGTCGAGAACCACATCGTCGGAGGGAGGCACTGATGGCCGAGGAGAACCGCATGCCCGCTGACGACGTGGCCGTAGAGACCGCCGACGCACCACCCTCCGACGCGCTCGTCGTCGCCGAGGACGTGCGCAAGAGCTTCGGTCGCCTGGAGGTCCTCAAGGGCATCGACCTGGAGGTCCGACGTGGCGAGGTGATGTGCGTGGTCGGCCCCTCGGGGTCGGGCAAGTCCACCTTCCTGCGCTGCGTCAACCACCTGGAGAAGCTCACCGCCGGCCGTCTGTGGGTCAATGGTGAGCTGATGGGATACCGGCAAAGGCGCGGGCGCCTCTACGAGCTGCGGGACAGCGAGATCGCGGCCCAGCGCAGCGACATCGGGATGGTCTTCCAGCGGTTCAACCTGTTCCCGCACCTGACCGTGCTCGGCAACGTCATCGAGGCGCCGACGCAGGTCAAGCGCACCCCGAAGGCCCAGGCCACCGAGCGGGCCATGGAACTGTTGGAGCGGGTGGGTCTGCCGGACAAGGCCAACGCCTACCCCGAACAGCTCTCCGGTGGCCAGCAGCAGCGTGTGGCGATCGCCCGCGCGCTGGCCATGGAACCGTCGTTGATGCTCTTCGACGAGCCCACCAGCGCGCTGGACCCGGAGCTGGTCGGCGAGGTCCTGGACGTCATGCGCGACCTGGCCAGGGGTGGCATGACCATGGTGGTCGTCACGCACGAGATGGGCTTCGCCCGCGAGGTGGGCGACTCGCTGGTCTTCATGGACGACGGCGCCGTGGTGGAGACGGGGACGCCCGCCGAGGTGCTCTCGAACCCACAACACGAACGCACCCGCGCGTTCCTGTCCAAGGTGATCCAGTAATCCACCCGCGGGGTCCGTACACCAGTGGTGTGCGGGCCCCGCGGCCCTTACCTCATCGAATCGGTTCCACACGCCCACGGCCGGAACCGGACCGTATCCACCCGAAACCGCACGTGGGTTCGGGGTGATCGGGAAACACCCCGCCTCACCCCTTGACCGGCCGGCCTCCCGGTCCCAGAGTCTTTTCCCAGGGGCACCCCGAACCTGTCCCGGGGAGAGGCATGGACTCGCGTACGGAAAAGACACGTCGGCTCTGGGAGCACCGCGCGGGCCGATACGACCTCGGAGGCCACTGCGAACACGTGGCCATCCGCGACACCAGGGAGCTCTTGTGCACCGGCGCGCGCGGGCGCACCCTGGAGGTGGCCGTGGGGACCGGGCGGAACCTGCGGTACTACCCGCCCCAGGTGGAACTCACCGGGTTGGACCTGAGCCCCGCGATGCTCGCCAAGGCCCGGGAGAAGGCCGATGGCCTGGAACGATCCATCACCCTGGTGGAGGGCGACGCGCAGGACATGACCTTCGCCGACCGTTCCTTCGAGACCGTGGTGTGCACGCTCTCCCTGTGCACCATCCCCGACCAGGAACGGGCCCTACGGGAGATGCACCGCGTCCTGGTACCCGGCGGCCGGCTGCTCCTGGTCGACCACATCGAGTACACGCGGATGCCATTGCTGCTGCGGGAGCGCCGACGCGAACACCCGCGCAGGCTCCCCCGGGAGGTCGCCGGGGAGGTCGGTTTCGAGGTGGGCCACCACGACCGGCTGTTCTTCGGACTGGTGGAACGCGTGGTGGCGCACCGACCGCACTGAGCGGTACGCGGGCACCTCAATCACCACGCGCCGATCATCGGCCCCACATTCCCCTTACGTCGGACGCATACCCTGGGAACATCCGCCGTCCCCGACTCGCCCGAGGTGGTCCGATGATCCGTCCCGCCCGCCCCGAAGACGTTCCCGTCATCAACCGGATGATCGGTGAACTCGCCGAATACGAAAAGGAACCCGAGGCGGCGGTGGCGACGGAGGACGACCTCCACCGGGCGCTGTTCGGCCCGGACGCGGCGGTGTACGCGCACCTCGTGGAGCACGAGAACGCCGACGGCACCGTCGTGTCGGCGGGGTTCGCCCTGTGGTTCCTCAACTACTCCACCTGGACCGGCAGGCACGGGATCTACCTGGAGGACCTGTACGTACGACCCGAGATGCGCGGCCACGGGTACGGCGGTGCCCTGTTGCGCAACCTCGCGAGGATCTGCGTGGAACGTGGTTACACACGCCTGGAGTGGTCGGTGTTGGACTGGAACACCCCCGCGATCGGGTTCTACGAGTCGTTGGGCTCCACACCCATGGACGAGTGGACGGTCCGTCGTCTGGACGGCGACGCGCTGGTCGCTGTGGGTTCCGCGCGGACCTGAGTCCGACCATTCGTCTCGGGTTCGGCCATCACCCGCCGGACACGATCTCACTTCCCTGCGTCAGTGGCAGGGTGAAACGAGATACATTGCATTCAAGCGGCAACCTCGCCCCCCGAAGGAGGGACGTGACCGAAGAAACCGCCGTGCCCACGGCCGACGCCACCGGTGTACGCGACGCCGTCACCGTCAACATGCCAGCCGACAGTGCCTATCTGTCGGTGCTGCGGACGGCCACGGCCGGCTTGGCCGCGCGACTCGACTTCACCCTCGACGAGATCGAGGACCTGAGGATCGGTGTCGACGAGGCCTGCGCGATGCTCCTCTCCCAGGCGCTGCCCGGCACGGAACTGACCACGGAATTCGAACTCACCCCGGATGGGATGCGCATCTCCGTCTCGGTGCTGACCGCGGACGGGCGCCTTCCGGCCCGCGACACCTTCGCGTGGACCGTCCTGTCCGCGTTGGCGGGGGACGTGGACGCGGGGGTCGGACCGGACGATCGCGTCTACATCGTCCTGTACAAACGTCGCGGCACGCTGGAGCCGGCGTGAGCGAAAGGGGGCCCGCTCTGACAGCGAAGACCGAGCACGCGGTGCCCGACCGGGCGCGCGCGAGAGCGTTGTTCGAGCGCCTTAACGAACTCGACGCGGACTCGCCCGAGCGGCGCTCCATACGTGACGAACTGGTGGAGCTCCACCTGCCGTTGGTGGAGTACCTGGCCCGCCGGTTCCGTAACCGTGGTGAGTGGTTGGACGACCTCACCCAGGTGGCCACGATCGGACTCATCAAGTCCATCGACAGATTCGATCTGGAGCGCGGGGTGGAGTTCTCCACCTACGCCACCCCGACGATCGTCGGTGAGATCAAGCGCCACTTCCGGGACAAGGGCTGGGCGGTCCGGGTTCCCCGTCGCCTCCAGGAGCTGAAGCTCTCGCTGACCAAGGCGGTCAGCGACCTCTCCCAGCGGGAGGGGCGCTCTCCCACCGTCGCGGAGTTGGCCCAGCACCTGCAGATGACCGAGGAGGAGGTGCTGGAGGGCCTGGAGTCCGCCAACGCCTACTCGACGGTGTCGCTCGACGCCCCCGACAGCGGTGACGAGGACGCACCCGCCGTCGCGGACTCGCTCGGCATCGTGGACGAGTCGCTGGAGGGCGTGGAGTACCGGGAGTCGTTGAAGCCGCTCTTGGAGCAGCTCCCGCCCAGGGAGAAGCGGATCCTGCTGCTGCGCTTCTTCGGCAACATGACCCAGTCACAGATCGCCCAGGAACTGGGGATCTCGCAGATGCACGTGTCCCGTCTGTTGGCGCGGACCCTGGCCCAGCTGCGCCAGGCACTCACCACCGACGATTAACGGTCGTTCGGGCGCCGGCGGGTTCCACCCGCCTCAGGCGCCCGAACACCACCTCGCCACTACTTGCGCCCGGTACGACCGGGCGGTGTCTGGTCGGGGTACAACGCGGCGGTCGTGGGCGGTGCCAGGACGGCGGCGGCCGCGATGACGGCCGTGCCGAGCATGACCCCGCCGATCACGTACTGCTCGCCGGTGAACATGTAGTACGCCACCACCGCCAGGAACAGCTGGGTGACCACCACCGGGGTGCGCGACCACTCGCGCAGCCGCAGCAGTCCGCGGGCGACGAAGATCAACAGACCACCGACGCCCAGGCCGATGACGGTGAGCGGGATCGCGGAGGAGGTCACGTCGGTGGCCTCACCGGCGATCGCCGTGTACAGGCTGTAGAGGCCGCCGACGGCCGCGACCAGCCCGATCAGGGCCTCCAGCGCGGCGGCGATGATGAGAGTGATGGGACGCGAAGACACGCGTCAAACCTATACGGGTCCACCGCCCTCCCCGGCCTCGCCCCTGGCACGGCCCTCCGTATCCTCGACCCCCTACACTGGCCGGGTGCGTGCCCTCTTCATCGTGAACCCCAAAGCGACCACGACCACCGATCGCACCCGCGAGGTGATCCTGGGCGCGTTGAGGTCGGAACTGGACGTCACCGTCGTGGAGACCTCCTACCGCGACCATGCCCAGAAGTTGGCGCGAGACGCCGCCGATGGCGGTTTCGGGCTGGTGCTGAGCCTGGGCGGCGACGGGACCGTCAACGAGGTCGTCAATGGGCTCCTGGCCGTACCCGAGCGGAAGCGCCCCAGTTACGCGGTCATCCCCGGGGGTAGCGCCAACGTGTTCATCCGCGCCTTGGGGGTCTCCGGAGACCCGGTGGAGGCGACCGGGCAGATCCTCGCCGCGATCCGTTCCGGCCGTGAGCGCGAGGTCAACCTGGGCCGGATCACCAGCCACCTGGACGACCGCTACTTCACGTTCTGTGCCGGTTTCGGGTGGGACGCCGACGTGGTGCAGCAGGTGGAGCACGAGCGAGAGAACGGCCGGAAGGCCACTCCCGCCTTGTACGCGGAGGTCGCGGTAAAGCTGTTCTTCGGTGGGGATATACGCGACCCGTCACTTACCGTGTCGACCGACGGAAGGTCGCTGGGGGACGTCTATTTCGCCCTGGTCACCAACACCACACCATGGACGTACGCGGGTTCCCTACCGCTTCAACCGACCCCGTCCTCCCGTTTCGAGCTGGGTCTGGACGCTTTCGCGCTGACCCGCTCCTCGTACTGGTTGACCGGCTGGGTGCTTTCGCAAATGTTCCTGCCCAAAGGTCTTCCCGGACGGGGCGAAGGCTACGTGACCTGGCACGACCAGGGTTCACTGCGGATCACGTCGAACCACCCGAGGGCCTTCCAAATCGACGGTGAATACCTGGGAGAGCGTGAAGAGGTCAACTTCCAGTCGGTACCGAAGGCATTACGAATCTTCTGTTAATTCCGGCGAATGAAGCCATTCCGACCGACTGTGACGCACCCGACACGTCGATCAGGACCTTTGACCTCGGGAACTCTTGCGTGCCTGTCGTGATCCTGTCACGCTCAAGATATCGCCGCGAGTTACGGGCGAGTTAATACGAGCCCTTCCCACATGACCGTGGGATGAAGGCCCGACCCTCCCGGCCGGAGACCCGTTTCCGCTGAGCCTCTCGCCGGGTGCCCTTGCACAGCGATCGTGAAAAGCTTCACAATCTGTGAGGAGTGGACCGCATGGACTGGCGCCATGACGCAGCCTGCCGTGACGAAGACCCCGAACTCTTCTTCCCCATCGGCGACTTCGGGCCCGCACTGATCCAGATCGAGGAGGCCAAATCCGTCTGTCAACGCTGTCCGGTGAGCTCCGCCTGCCTCAAGTGGGCACTGGAGAGCGGCCAGGACGGCGGGGTCTGGGGTGGCACCTCCGAGGAGGAACGCCGCCGGATGCGCAAGCGCAGTGGCTCCACGCAGCGCACCATGGCCCGTAGCCACTGAATCGCGTCCCTTCCCGGGACCTCCCCTTCGAACGACGAACGACGCCGAACGATCCCCCGCCGGCGCGGGCGGGGACCGGCGCGCCTCCGACGGGACCACACCCCCTGAGCCCGTACGGGAGCAGAACCCCACTCGCCTGCCCCGCCCCATCTCCCCCTGACCTCTAGGGGAGCGCGCCCTCGGGATGTTCCAGCGGCAGGCTGATCGCGATCTCAGTGCCGCCGCTCTCCTTCGGCTTGATCGCCAAGGTGCCACCGAGTTCGCCCACGATCAGGGTGCGCACGATCTGCAGACCCAGACTCGTGGCGCCCTCCAGGTCGAAGTCCTCCGGCAGGCCCCCACCGTCATCGGAGACGGCCAGCTCCAGGCTGCTCGGCCCGGGGAACCCGGGTCCGGTGTCGAAGCGCTGTACCCGCACCTCGATCTTGCCCGGCCCCTGCCCCAACCCGTGTTCCACCGCGTTCTGCACCAGTTCGGCCAGCACCATCGACAGTGGCGTCGCCACCAGTGCGTTCAACAGGCCGAACCCACCGATCCGGCGCGGGACCACCACCTCGCCGGTGGAGGACACCTCCGCCGCCATCTGCATGACCCGGTCGGCGATGTCGTCGAAGTCCACGACCTCGTCGGGTGTGTGCGAGAGCATCTCGTGCACGATCGCGATCGAGCCCACCCTGCCCACGGCCTCGTCCAGCGCGGCCCGCGCCTCCGGCACGTCCAGGCGCCTGGACTGCAGACGCAGCAGCGCCGCCACGGTCTGCAGGTTGTTCTTCACCCGGTGGTGGATCTCCCGGATGGTGGCGTCCTTGGTCATGAGCTCGCGCTCGCGCCGACGCAGCTCGGTGACGTCTCGGATCATCACCAGGGCCCCTATGCGCACCCCGTCGATGATCAGCGGAATGGCCCGCAGTTGGACGGTGACGCCGCGTGCCTCCACCTCTGCCTCCTGCGGCGCGCGTCCGCTGGCGGTGTAGGTGAGGTTCTCGTCGCGGGCCTCGCCCTGCGCGGCCAGTTCCAGGGTGGTGCGGTCCAGGCGGGCTCCGACCAGGTCGGCGGTCAGGCCCAGGCGTCGGTAGGCGGACAGCGCGTTGGGGCTGGCGTAGACCACCTCCCCGTTCTGGTCCAGTCGTAGCAGACCGTCGCCGACCCTCGGGGAGCGCACCATGAGCGGTCCCTGGTCGCTGAACGGAAAGGCTCCCTCGGCGATCATCTGTGCCAGGTCGCCGGCGCTCTGCAGGTAGGTGAGCTCCAGCCGGCTGGGCGTGCGCGCCGAACTGAGGTTGGTGCTGCGTTGGATGACGGCGATGAGGTTGCCCTGGCGACGGACCGGGATGGTCTCCTCGCGCACCGGTACCCCGCCGGACCAGTCGGGGTCGCCGTCCCGGCAGATCCTTCCCTCGCTCCAGGCCCGGTCGATGAGGGCGCGGCGGCCGACCACCCTGAGCCCGGAACGGGAGGTGACATCGGTCATATCGTCCCGCAGCACGGTCTCGACCAGGTCGTCTTGGAAGGCGGTCGGGCCGGTGGTGGGTCGCATCTGGGCGATCGCCACCCAGCCGTCGTCCTCGCGCAGACGCACCCACAGCACGAGGTCCGCGAAGGAGAGGTCGGCCAGGAGTTGCCAGTCCGAGACCAGGGAGTGGATCCACTCCAGGTCCGCCTGTTTGAGTGACGTGTGACGGCGAATGAGGTCGCTGAGGTGAGGCACTCACAAATCATCCCATGAAGCCGTGCATACTCAAGGGATACGCACTCGACCAATGGTCCACACCAATCGGCGGCCGGAAGGGTCGGCCACCGGCCATCACGGCACGGGATGTGCGTGGCGAACACTGGACGCGGCGGAGGAGACTGATGACGGTTCAGCGGGCATTGGAAGGCAACCCCCGGGTGCCCAAGTACTACCAGGTCAAGAAGCAGTTGCTGGAGCTGATCGAGGCGATGCCGGCGGGCAACCCCGTCCCTCCGGAGCGTGCCTTGGCCACCCAGTTCGGCACCTCTCGCACCACCGTGCGACAGGCCCTGACCGAGATGGTGGTCGAGGGTCGCCTGCTGCGCATCCAGGGCAAGGGCACATTCGTCGCCAAGCCGAAGGTCGCCCAGATCCTCCAGTTGACCAGCTACACCCAGGAGATGCGCGCCCACGGCCTGCACCCGGCCACCCGCATCCTGGACGTCAGCTACATCAACGCCGACGACCAGCTCGCCGAGCTCCTGGCGATCCGCTCCGGCGGTCGTGTGCTGCGGATCGAGCGGCTCCGTTTGGCCAACGGCGAACCCATGGCCGTGGAGACCGCCCATCTGGCCGCGCGGCGCTTCCCCGGACTGCGCAGGCAGCTCGACCGCTACGCCTCGCTCTACGAGGCTCTGGCGAGCGCGTACGAGGTGTCCCTCGCGGAAGCGGAGGCGTCCATCGAGACCGTGCTGGCGACGCCGAACGAGGCCCGGCTGCTCGGTGTGGACGTGGGCCTGCCACTGGTCCTGCACTGCCAGCACAGTTTCGACGGTGACGGCCACCCGGTGGAGTGGGTGCGCTCGCTCTACCGCGGTGACCGGTACAAGTTCGTCACACGCCTGCGTCCCCCGACGGACTGACCGCCCCCGGGCGGGCGCCGGAAGGGTCGCTGCCGCCCCGGAGCATGGTGGTGCCCTCACCCTGGTGCCCGGAAGGTCCGCCGCCTAGGTTCGTTCCAGGACCGGAAGCGACGGAGGGGAGTTCGATGGTGGGCGCTTACACGGGCAGGAGTGTCCTGGTCACCGGCGGAGCCGGCGGTATCGGCGCGGCATTGGTGCGTCGTGCCGCGTCCGACGGCGCCCGGGTCGTGATCGCCGACGTGGACACCGAAGCGGGAGCGGCGCTGGCGGAGGAGGTGGGGGCCCGTTTCCAACGCACCGACGTCCGCGACTTCGAGCAGGTCCGTACCGTGGTCGATCTCGCCACGAACGAACACGGCGGCCTGGACGTACTGCACCTGAACGCGGGGATCACCGGGCCGAGTGAGAGCTTCACCGACATGGGCGTCCCCTATTCGCTGGAGCACTACCGACAGGCCGTCGGGGTGAACCTGGACGGGGTCGTCCACGGGGTGCACGCGGCGCTGCCCTCGATGCGGCATCGGACCGGCGCCTCGATCATCGTCACCGTCAGTTTCGCCGGGTTGTCCCACTCACCTCACACCGAGGTCTACTCGGCGACCAAACACGCGGCCCTGGCCCTGGTCCGCTCCCTGTCGATGACCTTCGCCGACGACCCGGTCACCTTCAACGCCCTCTGCCCCGGGTTCGTCGACACCCCGCTCCTGGACCCGGTACGGGAACACCTGCCGAACATGGACATGGGCGCGCTGGGCAACCGGGTGTCGTCGGCCGAGAGCATCGCGGACCTGGCCGAACGGATCATCGCCGAGGGCGGGGACGGGGACGCTTGGATCGTCTCCGCCGACGTCGTGCCCACCCGTTACCCCTTCGAGGCCGAGCGGGAGCTCCTGGAAGGGACGCTGCGGGCCGCCGCCCGCCGCTGACGGGTCAGCCGCGGGCGAGCACTCGGCCCAGGGCGTCGACCACGCGGGGGTCGTACTCGCTTCCGGTGTCCATCCGCAGCCGTTCGATCACCGCGGTGCGGCGTTCGTCCTCGCGCGTGTCACCGACGAGGTCGTCGAAGGCGTTGGCGACCTTGATGATGCGGCTGCCCAGTGGGGGCACGCCCTCGTCGCCGTCACCGGCCAGCGGCTCGCACTGGCGGCGGACCAGTTCGGCGACGTTGTCCAGCACACCGGTCTCCCGGATGATCGCCGAACCCAACTCGGCGATGCGACGCTGCTCGCGTGGCGAGGACAGCACGGTGGCCCCTCCCGCGATGGGTTCGCGCAACGACAGCTGGCCGATGTCGTGCATCAGCGCCGCGTACTCCAACTCCAGCAGTTCGTGCTCGGCCAGACCGAGCTCGCAGGCGATGCCGTGGGCGAGTCGGCTCACCCTGCGGGAGTGTCCGTTCTCGACGTAGCCGCCCACCTCGGTGACCCGGGACAGCGCCCGCACGGTCTCCAGGTAGGTGCGGCGCACCTCGGCGTGCCTACGGAAGGCCACCTGGGAGACCAGCAGCGGGGCGCTGAACACCAGCAGGCCGACCAGGCCGGTGATGGTGCAGGCCAACGCTATGAGCACACCGCTGGAGGCGATCGCGACACCGGTGGCGACCTGGGCCCTGGCCTCGTCCTCGGCCGCGACCCACAGGCGGGTGCGCAGTCGTTCCGCCCGTAGCAGCGCGGAGATCGCCACGTCCACCAGCCAGGCCGCCAGGATCAGCCCGATCATGATCAGGGCGAGCAGGATCGACGGTTCGGTCAAGGACAGGTGGTCGGCCAACGGCCGGAAGGCCGCGGCCAGCAGCAGGGCGGTGAACACCCGGCGGGCGACCCCCTCCACCCGGGGACTGCGCCCGACGGCCACGTGCGGGAGTTCACCCAGGGCCACGCCCAAGGCCACCACCGCCACGACCTGACCGACGCCGTGGTGGACCGGCTCACCGCCCAGACTGATCAGGTACGCGTAGGCGATCGCGCCGGACAGCGCGATCGGCGCGGACTCCCGCTGCCCGGGCAGGTTGATCCTGGCCAGCTCGCCCGCGGCGATCACCAGGCAGAACGCCAGGGCGACCTCCGGGTCGACGACCCCGTTGACCGCGGTACCGACCAACGCGGTCAGGGACGCGGCGCCCACCCCCGCCACGAGCATGGCCCGTAGGGGGCGTGAGGTGCGCCAGAGCGGTTCGCGCCGACGCTGGTGCTCCAGGGCTCCGCCCTCGGGCCCACCGCCCTCCGGTCCCGCGGGTGCGGGTCCGTCCGACTGCTGTTGTGTCATCACCGGTCCTGACCACCCGTCACGGCTCCGGCCGAGGTGGACTCGGCGACCGTGGCCGTGCCACCACCCTTCTTCGCCGGGGCCGGTACGGGTGCGCCGGTGGCGGAAGTGGAGTCGGCCTTCTCGGTGGAACCGTAGCGGCCGCCCGGAGGTTCGGTGATGTCCGGGGTCTGCCAACCCTCGCGGCTGACCGCGCGGACCATGGCCTCGACCATCCGGGGGTCGAACTGGGTGCCCGCGCACCGACGGAGTTCGACGATGGCCTCCTCCACCGACCAGGCCTTGCGGTAGGACCGCGTGGAGGTCAGGCAGTCGAAGACGTCGGCGACGCTGATGATGCGGGCGGACTCGGGGATCTCCATCCCGACCAGACCCATCGGGTACCCGCGCCCGTCCAACCGTTCGTGGTGGTGGCGGATACCGGCGAGGGCCTCGTCGAGGAAGCTGATCTCCCGGACGATCTCGTAGCCGCGGGTCGGGTGCAGCTTGATCGCGGCGTACTCGTCGTCGGTGAGCTTGCCGGTCTTTTGGATCACCTTGGTCGGGACCCCGAGCTTGCCGATGTCGTGGAGCATCCCGGCGTACCGGATCTTCTGCACCCGCTCGGCGGACATGCCCAGTTCGGCGGCGATCATGGCCGACCCCTCGGCCACACGCATGCAGTGCCCGCGGGTGTAGTAGTCCTTGGTCTCCACCGCCTGGCACAGGGTGGCCAGGGTGGCCTCGTGCGCACGCGCCTCCGCGGTCTGCTGCCCGAAGGTCCATCGCGCGATGAACAGCGGCAACAGGATCAGCAGCGTCGCGACGACACCGACCGCGCCCCAGACCGCGGCGATCGCCAGGCCCAGCATCTGGTAACCGATGGAGGAGAGCTCCAGGGCGACCAGGGGGCGCCAGCGTTGGGGCCGACGACCCGAGACCTGTCGGGTGGCGCCCAGGCACCACATGAGGATGGCGATGAGCGCCGAGTTGAGCACGGTGTAGGTCAGGACCGCCGCGACGTACGGAAGCACGATCCCGGGGAAGTGCGACTGGGTCGGTATCCCGACGATCCCGCCGAGCAGAAGGTAGACGTGTCCGGTCGCGTAGCCCGCGATCGCGTACTGGGCTCCGTTGAAGGCCCGTTTGACCACGGCCTGTCGGCGAAGGGCCAGGGCGCACGAGAACCCGACGACGGCCGCGCCGACCGGACCGACCAGGACGACCGCGGCCAGTGCCACGGCCGAACTGGGCGAGATGCCGGCCTCTTTGACGTCGACGAGGACGTGTGTACTGATCGACTCCGCGACCACGAAGAGAACCACCATGAGCGCCAGAGTCCCCGTGTCGATCCCTTGATAGGGACCGATGAGCACAATGGCCACGGCGCAGACAACGATGATCCCTACGTAGACACGCGCGCCCCCTGGAAGAGCCCGCACCCCCGTTCACCCCCCACCGACGACGACCGGACTGTCATGGTTTCACCGGTTCTGTTCTACCACCAGGTCCATCCGGTAAAAGCGGAAGCCATGAAAATTCCGTACATCGCAGCCACGTACATGCCAGCGAACATCGCTGTCCCCTCTCCCCATGGCGACGCCCCGCTCATCCCCGAGCACGCCGCGCAAATTACCCTATTCGTTGGATAAGGCCTTCAGTTTAACGGGCCCCGAGACCCACATGATTACCCACAGCCCGAACTGGTCAGCCCGAAAGACCCTTTCGGAAGATCGACTTCCGAAGCGTGGAATTACTAATTCAATTAGCAATACAAGAAGACTACCCAGCGTAACCATGTGCTTTTGTCCGGACACGGACGATCCACGTAGGGTTCGACCATCCGTGGACAGCCCACCCCAGACCCCATCAGTAATGACTACTCCCCGTAACCACTCGAAGTGCACTGATTCGGACCTCAGGAAAATCATTCCGACTCGATCACGACCGAAATAACCTCGAACCGATCGGGCGTGTCGACCACGCCTTGGGCCATCCGACAAGGCACCCGGTGACCAAAACCCCCACACCCAGGAGAGACAAGATGACACAACGGCACAAATGTATATGAACAGAACAAAATAGAGCAGAGATCATCGTTCTTCATCCGGGCATAAAAAATGGCGAAGGCTGGAATTCCAGCCTTCGCCGAGTAGCGGACCAGCCCTCAGGCGGGTGGGGTACCCGCGGCCCCCGCCTCCCGGGCCAACTGCTCCTCACGAGCGCGCGCCAACCGACCCAGCACCTTGTCCCTCAGGTCCAGCGGGACCGGATCGCAGCCGCAGTGCTTGGCCACGAGCTTCTTCACGGCATCTTCCAGGCCGTACTCGTCCAGGCACGGGTTGCATCCGCTCAAGTGCTCACGGACCTGTTCGCAGTCACCCTCGCCGAGCTCACCGTCGATGTAGACGTAGATCTGCTCCAGCATCTCACTGCACGGGGTGTCCTTCTCAGGTTTGTCGTGGCCGCCGCTCATCGTCGATCTCCTCGATCCGACCCGCTCTGTGTCCGCCCGCCGGCGGAAGAACCATTGGCGCCCACTCCGGCGGCCTCGGCCGCCCGCGTCGCCGGGAGGAACCCGCGGTCCACCGCGTACTCCTCAAGGTGGCCGCGCAGCTGGCGCCGCCCCCTGTGCAGACGCGACATGACCGTTCCGATGGGGGTCCCCATGATCTCGGCGACCTCCTTGTACGCGAACCCCTCGACGTCGGCGAGGTAGACCGCGATACGGAAGTCCTCCGGAAGGTCCTGCAGCGCGCGCTTGACGTCACTGTCGGGAAGGTGTTCGAGCGCCTCGGCCTCGGCGGACTTCAGCCCCGCGGCGGTGTGGGTCGCGGCCCGCGCGAGCTGCCAGTCCTCGACGTCCTCGGTACCGGCCTGCTTCGGCTCCCGCTGCTTCTTCCGATACGAGTTGATGAAGGTGTTCGTGAGGATGCGGTACAGCCACGCCTTGAGGTTGGTCCCCTCCTTGAACTGGTGGAAGGAACCGAACGCCTTCGCGAAGGTCTCCTGAACCAGATCCTCCGCGTCCGCCGGGTTACGGGTCATGCGCAGTGCCGCCGAGTAGAGCTGGTCGAGGAAGGGGAGCACGTCCCTCTCGAACCGCTCGTCCCGTTCCTCGGCTGTCTCCTGGCTCTGTTCCAAGCCCTTCGGCCTCCTCGCGCTGGTCCCTGGTGGGGTGTCCATATCCAAACGATACGGTCCCACACCCGGGTCCCTCGCATCGACGTGGCCTGACGTCGACACCACTTCCTCGCGCTCCAAGCACGCGCCGGCAGTCGGCATGGTTCTCGTGTTCCTCCCTCGCGAGTGACGAATACGGCGAACACCCCCGGGCACCCGCACTTTCCGGTCAGGTCTCGTTGACAACAACGGGCTCCGTCCACTGATTCCGCCGGGCCGACGACCGACGGCCCTCGAAAGTTCGACGATTGGCCCCGTCGGTAAAGGTGAGGCATGGCAGAGTGCGGGTAGGACACTTGAAGGATTGGGAGAGGAGTGCACGTGCGACCGTCCCCGACTCCGGCCTCCGATCGTCCCCGATCGCCCGCGGCGCAGTTCGCCACCACCGATCGACTGTCGGACTACTGGCGTTTCTACTGGGCCGTCGCCGAGGCGCAGATCAGCCGCTGGTTACCGGCTACGCCCTCCCGCCTGCTCGACCTTTCCGGTCCGGACTTCCAAGGCACCTCACGCGCCGTGGCCGCGGGGCACGACGTGGTCACCCTCCTGCCCTCCGTGGACGCGGCGATACGGTGGCCGCTCACCCTGGTCAACGGCCGGGCCGCGGTGGTGCCTCGGCCGGCCCGCCGGGGTCGGCTGCGCCACGTGGTCGGCGACTCCGCGTTCCTGCGTTCCTTCGCGGAGGGTTCCTTCGACGGGGTGATCGCCGACAACCGGGTCCTCTCCCGGCACCTGGCCACGGAGGGCTCCGTGGCCGAGGTCGCCCGGGTCCTACGACCAGGCGGGCGGGCCCTGCTGTGCGTGGACTCTGTGGTGCTGGGCATGGCCCTGCTGGCCGAACAGGACTACTGGCCCGAGCTCAGTCACGCGCCCAGCGCCGACGTGCTGTTGGTGCCCTGGCCGGACGGTTCCATCACCCGCTGCTTCACCGCCGAGCAGCTCACCGAACTGGTCACCGACTCCGGGATGGAACTGGAGTGGATCCGGCCGCGAACCGTGCTGTCCGCCTCCACCGTGGAGATGATGCTGGCCCGCGACCCCCGGTCCATGGGCCGTCTGGTGGAGATGGAGATGCACGCGGCCGAGTCCGACGACTACGTGGGCGTGCACCTGATCGCGAGTGTCGTCAAGCCTTCCTGAGCACCGGCCGCCTATACGCCGATGAGGGTGAGGGCGAGCACGACGTCGAAGAACAACAGACAGACACCCGCGCCGACGCCGGTGGCGAAGCTGATCGACACGTCATGGCGGCGTGCCCCGCGCACGGCGAGGAACGGCCAGGCGCAGAGCAGTACGCCGACCAGGTGGAGGATGGGCTGGTTCAACAGTGGAGCCAGCGGGAAGAAGTGCGCCCCCACCACCAGGCAGATCCAGGCGGAGGTGTACTCGGAACGGTCGACGAACCGTAGGACGATGGCGCCCACCAACGCGAGGGCGAACTCCAGTCCCACCACGATGAGGTACGTCCTCAGGTTGTCGCCGGCTGCGATGACGCCCTCGCTCCGGGAGTCCAGGACGCGCGTCACGCCGTACACCGTCAGGCCGAGCGCCAGGAGTGAACCCGCGCCCAGCGCCCAACGGACCCGGTCACCGGGCGGCCGTTCCTGCGCCCACCCGAACCACGCGAAGGAGAAGAGCCCGAAGACGGCCGTGGTCACCGCCAGGTCGAAATCGACGATCTCCAAGAGGACCTCCTGTGCAGCGGGGCTCTTGCGATCACCCTGTCACAGGGGCCGGTGGGCCGCCAGAAACGGCGACCCACCGGCGCTTCCGTGTCAGTCAGTCGGCCAGGGGCAGGTAGACGCGGTTACCGCCCTCGGCGAACTCTTCGGACTTGTCGGCCATGCCCTTCTCGATGGCCTCGACGGTGTCCAGCCCGTTCTCCTCGGCGTACCTGCGCACGTCCTGGGAGATCTTCATCGAGCAGAACTTCGGACCGCACATGGAGCAGAAGTGCGCGGTCTTGGCGGGTTCGGCGGGCAGGGTCTGGTCGTGGAAGGACTGGGCGGTCTCGGGGTCCAGGGACAGATTGAACTGGTCCCGCCAACGGAACTCGAAGCGCGCCTTGGACAGTTCGTCGTCCCACTCCTGTGCCCCGGGGTGTCCCTTGGCGACGTCGGCGGCGTGCGCGGCGAGCTTGTAGGTGATGACCCCGGTCTTGACGTCGTCCCGGTCGGGCAACCCCAGGTGTTCCTTGGGGGTGACGTAGCAGAGCATCGCGGTGCCGTGCCATCCGATCTGCGCGGCGCCGATAGCGGAGGTGATGTGGTCGTATCCGGGAGCGACGTCGGTGGCCAGGGGGCCGAGCGTGTAGAACGGCGCCTCGCCGCACAGCTCCTCCTCCAGACGGACGTTCTCCGCGATCTTGTCCATGGGTACGTGCCCGGGTCCCTCGATCATCACCTGCACGTCGTGGGAGCGGGCGATGTGGGTGAGCTCGCCGAGGGTGCGCAGTTCGGCGAACTGGGCCTCGTCGTTGGCGTCGGCGATGGACCCGGGGCGCAGCCCGTCACCGAGGGAGAAGGTGATGTCGTACCGGCGGAAGATCTCACAGAGTTCCTCGTAGTGGGTGTAGAGGAAGCTCTCCTTGTGGTGGGCCAGGCACCAGGCGGCCATGATGGAGCCACCGCGCGAGACGATGCCGGTGACGCGGCGGGCGGCCAGGGGCACGTAGCGGAGCAGGACGCCCGCGTGGACGGTCATGTAGTCCACGCCCTGTTCGGCCTGTTCGATGATGGTGTCCCTGTAGATCTCCCAGCCGAGCCTGGTGGGATCCCCGTCGACCTTCTCCAGCGCCTGGTAGATGGGGACGGTGCCGATGGGCACCGGAGAGTTGCGGATGATGCGTTCGCGGGTCTGGTGGATGCGCTTGCCGGTGGACAGGTCCATCACGGTGTCGGCGCCCCAGCGGGTGGCCCACACCATCTTCTCCACCTCCTCCGGGACGGAGGAGGTGACGGCGGAGTTGCCGATGTTGGCGTTGATCTTGACCAGGAACCTCTTGCCGATGATGGTCGGCTCGGATTCGGGGTGGTTGCGGTTGACCGGGATGACGGCCCGGCCGATGGCGACCTCGTCGCGGACGAACTCGGGGGCGACCCCCTCCCGTGCGGCGACGAAGCGCATCTCGGGGGTGATGGTCCCGGCCTTGGCGTAGGTCATCTGGGTGACCGATCCGTCGATCGGATCCAGGGCCCAGTCGGCACGGGTGCGGGGCAGACCCCGGTGGACGTCGATGTCGGCGGTGTCGTCGGTGTAGGGGCCGGAGGTGTCGTACAGATCGAAGTGGCTGCCGTTGGTGAGTTCCACCCGACGTCGCGGAACGCGGAGCGTGGGACCCTCGGGGGTCTCGGTCTCGCGGTACACCTTGCGAGATCCCATGATGGGACCGGTCGTCACGCGGTGCGCGTCGTCGGTGGAGAGATCACGGCTGTCCATAGCCGTCATGGCAGGCCTCCCTACGTCGGAATTACCCGAACAGGTTCTGCGGTCGGCGACACCGATGAGTCGCCCTCTCAGCCCGCCATGGCGCGAGCTCCCGCGTTGCGTATTCACATGTCGGCACGGCGAACGTGCCCAGGGACGCGTCGATCACGTCGTCCCGGCCGGGGGGGAAGGTACTCCCCCTGTGGCCCCGGACACCATACACAGGGCCGCCCCCGGCCTGTCCACCCTCGCCGAGGTCAGAAGAGTGTGTCCGCCTGTTCTTCGCCATCGTCCGGAAGGGGTTCCAGCAGGTCGGGGCGGTTGTTCTTGATGCTGTTGACGTCGGTGGAGACCTCGTCGACGGAGAACCGGTCCACCGGGGTCGCGTTCAGCAGGTGGGACAGGTCGTCGGGGCCGGAGGTCGGGTCGAGCCAGGTCGTCCAGTCGTCGGCGGGCATGATCACGGGCATGCGTTCGTGGATGTGCGCGAGTTCGGGGGCGGCCTCGGTGGTGATCACCGCGCACGACCACACCCAGGCGGCGGGGTCGTCCTCGGCGACCTCGGGGTCGCGCCAACGCTCGAAGATCCCGGCCATGGCCAGCGGTTCGTCGCCCTGGTAGTGGATGGAGAAGGGCTTCTTGGCCGCCTTGGCCTTGCGCTTGCGGTGCCCGGGGTCCGTGGCCGGCGAGGTACTGGCCTCGGCGGTGCCGTCCTTGTTGAGCAGTTGCCACTCGTAGTAGGCGTCGGCGGGCAACAGGCAGCGACGGTGGCGGAAGGCCGACCGGAACGCGGGTTTGTCGGCGACGGTCTCACCCCGGGCGTTGATCATCCGGTAGCCGATGTTGCGGTCCTTGGCCCAGGAGGGGACCAGGCCCCAGCGCAGGGTGTGCAGCGAACGCGGTCCCGGAGCGCCGGAGGCTCCGCCCTGCGGGGGTGGACCGAAGACCGCCTGGACGGGGCGGCCGGGTGAGATGTTGTAGTCGGGGTCGAGTTCCTCCAGTGGTGGCCACGCCCGTGGGTCGGGCTCCTCCCCCAGCGCCTGCTCCGGCAGGTCGAAGGCGAGTTGCAGCTGGTGCACGTTCCGTGACTGGGCATATCGACCGCACATGTGTCCGATTCTACGCCGCCGTCCCCCTCGCGTCCCCGTACCCGCCCCTGTTCCCGTCGGCCCCCACCGCGTCGGGGACGATATCGGCGCGGGTGAGGTGGACCAGGAGGGCACCGACCAGGCCGGCCGTCAGCGCCACCGTTCCGGCCACCGCGAGCAGCTCGCGCGGGTGGTCGGCGGCGAACAGCCCGGCGAGCAGGAACCCCACGACGAAGGAACCGTTGACCACCGTCCCCATGAGCGCGTGGGCGCGCCCCAGCAGGGGTTCGGGCGTACGTTGGTGGACCACCGAGCGGAGCAGGATGTTGTGCGCGGAGTTGCCCACGCCCGCCAGGACCACGCACATCAGTGCCACCGCCAGGAACGGGAGCCAGGCCCACAGGGCCAGCGCGGCGCCCACGACGGCGGCGGCCAGGGCGACCGTCCGCCCTGAGGGGGCCGGACGCAGCAGCGCCACGGCCAGTGCCCCCAGCAGCAGCCCCACGCCCCAACCGGCGGTGACCAGGCCGAACACCTGAGCCCCGTGGCCCATGACCTCGCGGACCACGAACACCATGCCGACGTTGATGGTGGAGGTGGCCACCACGGCCAGGACGAGCACCGGCAACAGGACCCGGAAGAGTCGGACCCCGAACAGGTGACGGGCTCCTTCCACCGCGCCGGACCACAACGGCCCCGACGGTTCGGTCACCGGTCTACGGATCCGCAGCGTCAGGTAGACCAGGGTCGCGAGCAGGAATCCCGCCGACGCGGTGAGCAGCGTGGCGGAGAATCCCGCGAACCCGACGAGCACCCCTCCCACCAGTGGCCCGAGGACCGTGGCGGAGGCGCGAGAACCCTCGAACAGGGCGTTGGCGTGTACCGGGGAGAGCTCCCCGGTCGCCCGGGGCAGGAGGGTGAGGATCGCCGGGTTGACGAAGGCCGCCATGGAGCTCACCACGAGCACGCACAGCACCAGCACCACGGGGTGGTCGTCGAAGCGGACCGCGGGCAGCAGGGCGACCGCTTGGACCAGGCAGGCCACGACCAGCACCCGCCCCGTGTCATGGCGATCGAGCACCGCGCCGGCCAAGGGGCCGAGGAGGATGAGCGGGGCGAGCTGGGCGGTCACCAGGGCGCTCACCCACAGGGCGTCACCGGTCTCCGACAGCCGGAAGACCGCGGCGACCAGCAGGACCTCGTCGCCCATCGACGCGGCCAGGATGGCGAGGAGCAGGACGAGGGCGCGCAGGCGGTGGATCTTCGGGGCCATCGGCATGGGGCCTTCCGAACGGGGACGGTGACCGGATCCTCGCCCGTGTCCGAGGCCGAAGTCCACCGGTTTTCCTCGCGGACCCGCCCCATGTCCCCGCCCGCGTGGCTCAGGCCCTCCCGGTCGGGTCGGGCGCGGCCACGCTCTCGATCACCGTGCCCTCTCCGGGATCGTTCGGCTCGTCCTCGGGTCGGGAGCGCAGCGCCTGGACCAGACCGGCGAGGATCGCGACCACGCCGAGCGGTCCCAGGGTCCAGGGGACCCACACGTCCAGCCCGCGCAGGATCAGCGAGCGGACCCGGGCCTGTTCGGCCAACGAGGACACCTGTCCCTCGGCGAGGACGAACTCGGCCTCCAACAACGAGACCTCCCCCGAACCGTTCTGCGGGCGCAGGGTCTCGGTACGTTCCTCGGTCATGTGGACGACCTTGCCGGTGATCGGCTCCACCCAGAAGGTCCGTTCGAACTCCAGCCAACGGGTGGCCGTCACAGTCCCCGCCGAGTCCCCGAACAGGGCCGCGGGCACGTCGCGGGCCGATTCGGGCACCTGGGTCTCGGACAGTTCCTGGACGTAGCGACGCACCGCCAGGCCGGCGACCTCGTCGTTCTCCTCGAAGACGACCGCGGGGGCGGCCCGCACCTCGGCGTCGTAGAAGGAGTGGTCGCCCTCGGGCACCCCGGCGGGCCAGTCCAGGATCAACCCGGCCTGGCGGACGGCACGATCTCCATCGACGTGCTCACCGCAACAGTTCACCGCGCGCCCGGTCTCCCGGTCCACGATGACGCGACGGCTCCAGTGGTCGATGACCTGGTCGGAGTCGGTCGTGTCGACGGTCATCTCCCAGGCCGACCAGTCCGACCCGTGGGCGGTGCCCTCGATCCGGGTGGTCCGGTCCAGGTCGGCGCCCTCCTGCCGAGTCCAGGTGGCGGTGTCCAGGTAGGTGGCGCCGGGGGCGTCCATCCGCAGCTGCCGGGTGACGTCCCCGGGCATGAGGGCGACCCGGTCCTGCACGTAGAACGGCAGCAGCAGCGCCATGGTCACCAGGAAGGCCCCCACCGCCACCAAGAGGGTGCCCTTGGGCAGGCGTCGGCCGGGTTCGGGGAGCAGTGGGGCGGGGCGCACTTGCGGCGCACGCCCCATCTGGGAGAACACGCTCACCTGTGGGCCTCCTCGACGTCGTGCGCGGGCCTGGCCCCGTCGGGTCCGGACCCATCACCGCCGGGGGCGCCCCGACCATCGCCGGATCCACCGCCCGGTCCGCCGTCCTCGTCCGGAGCCGTGGGCCCCTCGAAGGGTGGTGCGTCCGTAGGCCCGGACACGGCGTCCTCCGCCGACGGGGTGTCGGCGGGCGGCGGTTCCGTCGCCTCCCCGCGCTGGCCCAACGCCAGGACCAGACGGGCCATCGCGGGCAGACACAGAGCCTGCGGCACCCAGCCGCGCAGCGCGGTACCGAACGTCTCGGTGATGTCGTGGAAGGGCATGTACACGGACAGGTAGGTCCCGACCGCGGTCGTCAGGCCGGCCAGGGCCAGCGACACCGTGACCACCCAGGGTC
The DNA here is from genome assembly GCF_040635885.1 of Nocardiopsis sp. NPDC006832. Classification (NCBI taxonomy): domain Bacteria; kingdom Bacillati; phylum Actinomycetota; class Actinomycetes; order Streptosporangiales; family Nocardiopsidaceae; genus Nocardiopsis; species Nocardiopsis sp. NPDC006832. The sequence goes on from NZ_JBEYLC010000001.1 coordinate 87,163, forward strand.
CGGCCAGGTGCGGCAGCGCCCGGCCGCCCATCGAGGGCCTTCCGGGTTTGGCGTGGCGCAGGCGTTTGGGCGCCCGCCTGGCCAGCCACCAGATGACCAGCAGGATGGCGCCGACCACGGCCGCGCCGGCCCAACCGGCGATCCACACCCCGTAGGCCAACCCGAGCGGCAGGACCACCGGACGCGGCAGCCAACCGGGGCCGGCGGTGGGCAGGGCACGGCCGCCACGCGGCGGTTCGGTGGCCGAGCGCCGGCCACCGGGCAGCAGGCGGCGCGGCCACAGGGCCAACAGCACCAACAGTCCGGCGAGCGCGCCGCCGATGGCCAGGACCCGGTGGTAGACGGCGTCGGGGGTGTATTCGAGCGTGACCGTGCCCGCGGTGCCCTCGGGCAGCACCCAGGCCTGCTTCCACCCCTCCAGGCGCACCGGTTCCAGCGGCCCGTCGACGCCCTCGACCCGGGCCTCCCAGCCCTCGTTGAAGTTCTCGTTGACCACCAGCAGGCTGTCCTCGTCGACCGACACGTCGAAGCTGCGCTCGCCGGGTCCCCAGGAGTGCAGGGTGTCGACCTCCGCCGTGGTGACCTCGGGTGCGGGCGTGTCGGCCAGGTCGGCGGTCTCCACCAGGGCCGAACGGACCTGGTAGCGGTTGCCGGGATCGACCACGACCCGGTTCTCGCCCTCGATGAGGTCGAGGTCGGTGCAGGTCTCGTAGCTCAGCGGACGTCCGGTGAGCTGGTCGCCGAGGGTGCCCTCGCTGATCCGGGTCTCCACGCGCCGATCGTTGACCCTCAGGTTCGGGCCCAGGCCGCAGGTGGTGGAGGCGTCGATGTCGGCGTCGGGGATCGGCTCGACCGGTGCCACGCCGGGCAGGTCGATGGTGCCGATCTCCAGGGCCTGACCCTCGGGGCGTTCGAAGGTGACCTTCAGCGAGGAAGCGGTGAGTTCGGCGAAGTCCACGCGCCCACTGCCGTCCAGCCAACCCTCTCGGACGGTGTCGCCACCCTCGACGGTGACCTTGATCGGACGCATCACGGTGTCGGCCCGGGGGAACTCGACCTTCATGTGGTCCAGGGTGGTCCGACTGCCGAGGTCGATGTCGAGCGAGGGCCGCTTCTCCTCGGGGTCCGGATACCAGACGGTGCTCTCGTCGTCGTCCAGCGCTCCCCTGCCCATGGCGGCGGGGTGCTGTACCGCGGTGGAGGAGCCGGTGACGCGGGGGTATCCGCCGGCCCGGTTGGCGGCGTTCTCCGCCTCCCGGGGGTCGGTGAGGACCACTTCGCCGGAGATGCGGTGCGGGGAACCCGCCGACTCCTCCGCCAGGGTGAACGTGCGGTCCAGCCGGTCGGCGTCCTCTCCGCTCACCTCCAGGTCGGGGTTGCACACCCACGTGTGCGAACCCTCCATGCAGCCCGGAGCGGTACCGGTGGAGCCGGTGAAGAGCAGCGTCCCCGCCTCGGACGGACCGGGAACGTCCAGGGTGCGCGAGGTCTCCAGACCCGGGATCGAGATGGAACTGATCCCCACCCGGGTGCCGAAACGGTACTCGGGTTCCCAGGCGAGTTCGTCGATCCGGATCCGCAGGCTGGTGGTCTCCCCCGGCGGGGCGTTGAGCTCCTGGGGTTCGTCCGTCTCCGCGACGGCCACCTCGGACTCCCCGTTGTCGGTGATGAGGCCGACCCGGGAGGGCGGCGGTTCGCCGGGCAGTTGTTCGAAGGCGACGTTCAGCCCGTCGAGGTTGCGGGGCTCGGTGAACTCGACCTCCAACCACTGGCCCAGGGAACCCTCGAAGGCGCTGGAACGCCAGGCGGTGCCGAGGTCGTCGTCGAGGGCGGCGTGCGGCGCGTGGCCCGGGTCGCGGTCACCGGGGCGGGCCTCGACCCCCGCCTCGGAGGTGGACGCGGTGACCTCGGCGATGCCGATGTCGCGGGCGTGGGCGACGTACTCCTCCCAGGCCGGTTCCATGACGTCCGGGGCCGGTACGTCGCGCTCGTACTCCTGGTCCTCGGTCATGGTGGCCGAGAAGTTGCGGCGCACGTCGGAGTAGACGACCTCACGGCGGCGCACCGTGTCGGTGACGATCGTGTTCTCACCGTCGATGGCGTCGGCGCCGGGGTCGTCGCCGAGCAGGATCGGGCGGTCGTCGTCGACCAGACCCTGTTCGGCCAGGTGCAGGACGGACTCGGGACCACCGGTGACGCGCAGCGTGTCGGCGGAGGGCACGGTCCCGACCCGGGGAGCGGCGTCCTCCACCTCGTAGACGGTCAGCGACGGGTAGGGCTGGTCGAACCACTGGGACGCGGAACGGTGGTCGAGGGAACCGATGACCGGGCCGAACTCGGCGGCCTCGGTGATGCCGGGCGAGTTCTGGAGGGTCTGGTGGACGCGGGCCGGCCAGCCGCCGTTGTTGCCCACGCGCTGAAGGTCGTTCCGGACGAGGAGGTGGGTGACCCCGAGCCGGGCGAAGGTGTCGGACAGTCCCTGGGATCCCCGCCCGGAGGAGACCCTCTGGTCGATCTCGTGGGTGATGCGGGAGGCCCCGGACGAACCCCACGGGATGATCTGGTGGTTGGTCCACGCCCCCGACAGCAACGGCTGCATGGGTTCGTCGAGGGGACGCCCCCACTCGTACTCGCCGCGGGCGGAGCCGGGCAGCGCCATGGTCATGCCGCGTTCGTCGGAGCGCTCCTCCAGCCAGTCGACCGCCTCGTACCAGTAGTCGGGGATCTCCTCGAAGCCGCCCTTGGGCGCGATGCCGACCGTGGCGATGGGCACGAGCGTGACCAGGAAGACCGCGGCGGAGCCGCCCGCGACGGCACGGCGCACCTTCGCCGAGACCACCACGCCCGAGCGGTCGGCCCGGTCCCGGGCGACCACGACGGGCAGGTGGGCCAGCCCCAGGACGATGGGCAGCCGGATGAGCGCGTCGAACTTGTGGACGTTGCGGAACGGGGAGAGCGCGCCGTCGAACAGTTCCCGCATGGACGCGGCGAAGGGGCCGGTGAGGTCACCCGTGTAGCCGGCGACCACGATGGCCGTGCCGACCAGGAGGCTGCTGATGAGGAAGAGGCGCTCGGGGGTACGCCGGTTGATGAGTCCGGCCAGACCGAGCCCGGCGACCAGCGCGGTGACCGCCACCAGCCATGGGGTGAGCGAGAGCTCCGCCCCCGAGGGCAGGGCCGTGTTGCCCATGTCGGGCAGGAAACCCATCCAGTTCGAGGTGCCGCGCAGAGCGTTGAACAGCGAGGTGATGCCGGTGGTAACGCCGGCGTCCTCGGTGTAGGGCATGAACGAGTACACGTACCGCGACATGATGAGCAGCGGCACGATGTACCAGAACGAGGCCAGGACCAGGCCGAACGCCCACCACAGGATCAGCCGCCACTTGCGCCGGCCGTTGGCGCGGGTCAACAGGTACAGGCCCGGAACGACGAGGACGGCCAGTTCGGAGGCGGCGTTGGTACCGCCGCACATGAGGAACGCCAGCCCCGACAGCAACGCCATGCGCGCCGGTGGGTATCGGCGTTCGGCCCCCAGGATGAGCGGCAACAGGATCCACGGCATGAGCAGCATGGGCTGCAGCTCGGCCGAGTTGTACGACAACAGCGTGAGCACCCGCGGCGCCAGCGCGTAGGCGATGCCGGCGATGATGCGGGTGTTGACGGTCCCGAGCCCCAAGGCCTCGGCGACCTTGTAGGTGCCGAGGAACGCCGCGATGAGCAGCACCGCCATCCACGAGCGCTGGATGAGCCACTCGGGCATGCCGAGCACCTCGAACAGCAGGTGGAAGGGGCCGTTGGGGAAGAAGTACCCGAAGGCCTGGTTCTGGAGCTGCCCGAAGTAGGAGGCGTCCCACAGGTGCAGGGCGCGCTCCATGAACCCCAAGGGGTTGATCGTCAGGTCGATCTTGGTGTCGCTGACGATCCGGCCGGGGTCGATGCTCGCCGCCAGCGCGCCCAGGAGCACACACACCGCGAGGACCTTGAGGCGCGCCAGCAGCCTCTGGTCCAACCCGCCGGGGGCGGACGGTGTCGTGGAATCCTCCGGTTCGCGCCTGGCGGTGGATTCCGCCGAAGTCACATCTTCGCTTTCTTGCCTGCTGCCGGGTCAGGGGGTGTCAAGGGGGAATCGATACCGAGTTCCGCGGCGACGAGGCGGGTCATCCGCGCGCCGCTCGCGTCCCAGGTGAACCGGGACGCCCAGGCGCGACAGGCGCGGCGGACCTCCTCGGCGCGCCGGGGGTCGGACAGTTCCTTCAGGGCCCGTGAGACGACGTCCTCCAGGGTCTCGCCCTCTCGGACGAGCCATCCGGTTTCTCCGTCACGGACCGAATCGCGCAATCCGTCCACATCGTAGGCCACCGTGGGCACTCCGAGCCGTGCTGCCTCGACGACCGTCAGGCCCCATCCCTCGAACTCGGAGGCGGTGACGTGCAGGTGGCAGGACGACAGGACGGCTTCCTTGTCCTCTTCGGAGAGGAATCCGTGCAGGTCGACCCGGTCCCGCAGATCGTCGCGCCCGATCTGTTCGGCGAGGTGTTCCCCCTCGGGGCCGCGGCCGATGATGTGCACGCTCAACCCGGGGTGGTCGTCGGCCAGCGAGCGGGCCAGGTCGACCACGCGGGACACCCGCTTTTGCACCACCAGGCGACCGAGGCTGACCAGGGCGGGAGCGGTGCCGGGCTCGGGCGCGGGGGGCAGGGGGGCCAGGGCGGGCCCGCCGTTGTGGACGACCTCGATGGGCGCACGCCAGGCGAGCTTGTCACGCATGGCGGCCCGGGAGGACTCCGAGACGGTGACGGTGGTGCAGTTCCGGTAGACCCGGGAGGCGACGGTGGACTCCACGAAGCGCCCGAACCAGGCCAGTGGCGCCGAGAAGTAGGCGTTGAACTGCAGGTCGTGGACGTGGTGCACGACGCTGACGACCTTCGTGCTCCGGCGCAGGACCAGCCGGGACAGGAAGGGGATGCCGTTCATGCAGTCGAAGGCCAGGTGGTACTCGCGCCGCCACAGGGCGAGCCAGGCCATCACGCGCGGGTAGACGGTGAACTTGCCGCCCATGCGGCGGATGACGATGCCGTCCTTGGTCTCGACCCGGGCCTGGTGGGGTTCGCGGCTGGTCAGGAAGGTGACGATGGCGCCACGTTCGGCCAGGTGGCGGCTGATCCGCCAGGCGTACTCCTCGGCGCCACCGGCGGTGGACTGCCAGGGGTCGCGCCAGTTGATCATGACGATCCGGACACCGTCGAGACGGGGACCGAGGTCGATGGGGGTCGGGGGGCCGTCGGTCGCGACCGGTTCGGCGGTCGCGGACCCTTCGGCCTCCGCCGGTGCGGGGGCGGGGATGGTGGTCGGACCCGTGGTGACCGTGACGACTCCGGGCTCCACCCGGCGGGGGACCTTCTGGAAGACCACACGCTCTCCTTCCGCGCGGTGCCCGACCCGGGCCTGCCTACGCCGAGCGAGCGAGATATCGCTCTGAGCGAACACTCGGGGGCGGGGAGTGCTGCTGAACAGGCCCAAGGACCGGACGTCAGTGGGGTGGGGCGACCATCGTGATCGCGAGGGGACGGCGGTGTGTCGGGTTCGGATCACCGGGGACCAGGGGCGTGGGGCGCCCCGCAGGTCGCGAGGCGCCCGCCGGACCTCGCGAACCCGAAGACCTAGCGGTCGCCGTAGTTGTAGAGGGTTTCGTTCACCGGTTCAGCGGTCGCGGTCGACTCGGTGGCGAGGTTGGTGGCCACCACGGTGGCACCTCCCGCCAGAGCCGCGCCGATCACGCAGGCGGCGATTACCTTGATCACTTGAGGATCTCCTTCCGCACGCTCCGAACCGTTCTGGCCCGGGGCGCTGGAAACCGAGACTAGAACCTGATCTAGCTACAGACCAGATGGTTGCCCCAACTGTAACTAACCCTCCGGTAACTTCCAACCCCGAAATGTGCACTTTGCACGCATCCATATGCTGGTCAGGGGCGGCCGAGTGGCCTGGATCACCTGGTGAGAACGGGATCGACGATGAAACCAGAACCCGTTTCAAAGTGACCGAAAAAGCGGCCCCGGCCCTCGCGGGACGGTCAGGCCCCGACCGCGGCCCCCTCGACCGGATCACCATGGCGGGGTTCTCTCCGGGCGACCGTGAACACCGCCCAGACGATGGTTCCCAGGCTGGTCAGAGCGCCGGCGACGACCGGAACGGACACACTCTCCGGTGTCGCCTCGACGTACTCGTCGTCGACCTCGAACAGGGCCATGTCGCCCCCCTCCACCACGGGGGACAGCCCATCGGTGTCGGAGAGGTCGTGGTCGACCGGAGCGGACACCGCCACGTACCGAACGCCCATCGACCCCAGGAGTTCGGGGAGTTCGGCGGGTTCGATCCGCGGCATAGCGGTCTCGGGGTCGAGGTCGAGTGATTCGGCGGCCTGCCGCGCCCGCAGGTCCTCCCCCGTCACCACCACGGTCCCACCGTCCGGAGTTCCGACCCTCAGGTCGTCGTTCCAGAGCGTGCGCCGATCGAACAGTCTGGTGGCCGGGTCCAACACCACCACCGGTTCCCCGGACCAGTCCGGTCCCCGGTAGGCGCTCCAGGGCAGCACCAGGACCGCGCCGGGGCTTTCGTCGGCGGCCACCGCGGCCTGTGCCCCACGCCAGGCCGGTGGGTACTCCACGGGCGCGAGCCCGCCGCCGGCACCCCACAACAGCCCGGGGAGCACCACCACCGGCGACAACCCCAGGACCACCACGGTCACCATCCGACCCATGCCGGGCACCGGCGGCCCTTCGACCGGTGTCGTCTCGGGCAGGGCTCGGAGCACCCACAGGACGATCGCGCCCAGCCCCAGGGACTGCAACAGGGCCAGCGGCGCGACGTACAGCTGCCCGTCGCGCAGCGGCCCGAAGCCGGGCCACAGGTCGATCAGCGCGGCCAGGGGCCCCGGGGCGAGCACACCCGCCAGGGCGATCAACAGGCCCAACGCCGCCGACACCGACAACCCCACCGCCACGACCGGACGCGCCCGTCGCCACCACCAGACCCAGCCGATGAGCGCGACCGTCACCACCAGGACCCTGAGAGCGGCCGTGACGGGCTCTCCGTATCCGGGAGGCACCGCCCCCGCGTTCCACACCCCGCCGAGCAGCAGGAGCGAACCGAACGCGCCGAACGGGGTGTCGGAGCGGGCCGCGAAGGCCGCCACTCCGGCCGGGTCGGTGGCGGCGCCGCTGAGGAGCGAGGGCACCAGCCAGGGCGACGACAGCAGGATCAGCGCCAGGATCAGCAGGCCCGCGTCCCGCCACCGGCGCAGCGAGGTCGGACCGGCGGTCAACGCGCTCAGCAGCACCGAGGAGAACCCACCGATCGCGGCGGGCACCAGGGCGCACACCATCCCGGCGAGACCTCGGGTGGGCCCAAGCGAGGTCATACGGACCACCCCCGCCAGGACCCAGGGCAACCCCGCGTATCCCAGCAGGACCGCCCACTGCCCCAACAGCAGACGCTCGGCCACGAACGGGTTCCACACGTAGGCGATTCCGGCGACCGCACCCGCGGCCAGGCCGGCCATGGGGACCGCCCCCTTCCCGTACACCAGGCCGGTGAGCAGCCGGAACGCGCCGGCCACTCCCAGGACGAACACCGCGGCCAGCACCAGGCTCTGCACCACATGGCCCGGCAGGACCGTGGACAGTGCCGCGACCACCGCGTCACTCGGGATCGCCCGGGGGAACCCGTCCGCGCCGGTGAGCACGGCCCGCAGGGACAGATCGGGCACGAAGACCATGTCGTATCGCAGGACATGGCCGGGCCCCAGCGCGGGCCCCAGGGCCAGGAACGCCACCAGCGCCCCCAGGCCCCAGTGCGCCCGGCGAAGGGCCATCAGTGGTCCACCAACGGAAGGCTCGCGGAGTAACCGCCCTCCACGTAGTCACGATAGGAACGCACCACGACCTCGTAGGGGCCCGACACCGTGACCCGCCACCGAGCCCGGTCCCCCGTCGAACCGAGCGTGCGCCAGCCCTCGCCGTCCCGCGGCCCGCGGTCGTCTCGCGGCGAACAGGTGGAACCCGGCGCGGGCGGCGGGCTCGACGGCGGCGGCGTGGGCGCGGGGGCCGGTTCCGGCTCGGGGCGCGGGGTGGGCGGTGGTTCGGAGGGGCTGGGCCGCGGTGGGTCCGGTTCCCCTCCCCCGACGTTCTGGTCGTCGTCGATGGTCGTGGTGGTGTCCCCGGCCACGGGCGGGGTGTCGCGGGAACGCCGGAAGGAGTCCCCCGGGGTGCACTCCAGGAGACGGACCCACACCTCGTAGTGGCTCGCGTCCTCGACCTCGTCCCAGACGAGCAGTGCCCCGTCGTCCCGCAGTCCCAGTCCGCTCGGGCCCGGCGGCGGGTCGTCGTCCCAGACCAGCCGGAGCGGTTCGGACTCCACTCCCTCGTCGCGGCCCTTGACGGGTCGCACGACGAACTCGTAGCGGGCACCGCTCAACAGCGACTCGACGGTGACGGAGCCTCGCTCGTCGTCGACGTCCACGTCGAAGGGGAGCACGAAGGGGTCGTCCGGGGCGGGTTCGATCCGGCGCTGCACCACGCGGTAGTCGGTGGCTCCGGGAACGTTCTCCCAGGACAGCAGGAGACCGTCGTCGGTTTCCTCGTACTCGGGTTCGGGCGCGGTCAGCGGCCCGGTGGACAGGTCCGGGAAGGGCCGGGGGAACTCGCCGCCCACACCCAGGGGCCTGGCCAGCGCGTCGGCGAAGGCCGCCGCGATCTTGAGTTCACCGCGAACGTTGGGGTGGGTGGCGTCCCAGTTGTCGAAGGCGGGGGTGTAGTCCCGGGCGGTCTGGGCGACCACCACGGGCGACTCGGCCGAGGTCAGCTGTTGGGCGAGGTCGACCAGGCCCATGTTGAACCGTTCGATCTCCCGGTTGACCCGGCCGTCGTCGTCGGTGCCCTCCACCTCGGGCAGTTCGCCGACCACGAAGCGGGCTTCACCGAGCACCACCCGCACGGTGGAGACGATCTCGGCGATGCCGTCCAGCGCGTGATCGGCCTCCCCTCCGTTGAGGATGTCCTCGGTCCCGGCCAGGAGAAGCAGGTAGTGGGGGTCGTACTCCGCGGCGACGCCGGCGACGTCGGTGGCGAGTTCCTGGGCTGTGGCGTCCCAACGGGCGGCGTGGTCGGTGTCGAAGTCGGGGTCGGCGTAGTCGTGGGCGCCGAAGTCCTCGTCGGCGAGGGAGTAGAGGTCGTCGTTGGGTCCGACCAGGTCGAAGTCGATCTCCTGGTCGGACAGGTGGGACCACAGGTGATAGCGCCAGGTGTGGTCCCCGCTGCTGCCCTGGGTCGCGGAGTCGCCGATCGGCATGATCCGCAGCTCCCCGTCGGGCGGGCCGGGCACGGCGACCGGTTCCTCGGCCCGCTCGTCGCCCTCCGCTCCGAGGCCGCCCGAACCGGTCTGCAGGAGCAACATGGTGACGGCCATGGCGGCGAGCATGACGCCGAGCAGCCCCAACGGGCCGGGTTCGAAGCGCGAACCTCCGCGCTCCCACAGGCCGCGGAATCGGCTCGTCGACGGGCCGGGGCGCAGGAGGTCTCGCCAGGTGGATCCACGCCAATACTCGCGGCTCGTCCACGTGGGAAGCCGGTCTCGCCAAGCGCTCGGGCGAGAACTCTCCGTCTCGCTCCCGGATGCCCGGCCCCGGGGGGTCCCGGGTGTCTCGGTCACGTCCTCTTCCTGGGGGGTGTCGTCGTCGCCCGGGTCCTGCACCGTGCCCCATCTCTCGCCGCGGCGCTTAGCGGTAGTTACAGGTTCCTATTCGACCCACGAGTGACATCCACCCTGCTGAGACAGGACCTCAGGCGTCACTCGCCAGACAAGACTAGAACTGGTTATATGGAGGCCGTCAACCTTCGGGCCCGTCTGGGTCACGGAGCGCCGAGCCGAAAGGCCTCCTCCTCGTGATCGGACTCCTGGTCGCGCTGTTCTCAGCGGTGGTCTACACGATCGGACTGACCGTGGAGCAGCGTGCGTTGCACGGCTCCGAGTCGATCTCGATCAACCGTCCGCTTCACCTCGCCAGGGTACTGCTGGGTAATCCGAAATGGGTTCTCGGTTGTGTGTTCGCCGCCCTGGGGAGCGTCGGCCTGATCGTCTCCCTCGGTCTGGCTCCGGTGTCGGTCTCCCAGCCCGCCTTCGCCGCCGGTGTGGCCACGACGCTGCTGGTCATCACACTGGTGCGCGGTGAGCGGATCACCCGAGGCGAGTACGTCGCGCTCGGCGTGATGCCGGTGGCCCTGGGCCTGCTGAGCCTGTCCACGGTGGACGGCGCGGAGACCGGGACGACCGCGGACACGCCCCTGTTGGTCGTGGTCAGCGTGGGCACCGTGTTGGCCTGCGTGGCCGTCATGAGCGTGGTCGGGGGACGAGGGAAGTACATCTCGGCCGCCGCCATGGGCGCCGCGGCCGGCCTCGCCCAGGGCAGCGCGGGGCTCCAGGGGAAGGGCCTCGGCGGCCTCCTCGCCGACCACGGGCTGTGGGCCGCGATCGGCCCCGCCCTGTTGTCGCCCTACCCGTACCTGTACGCGCTGGGCTGGGCCGTGGGCATCGTGCTCTTCCAGACCTCCCTGCAGCGCTCCCGGGCCTCCATCACCGCCCCGGTCGCCAACGTGGTGGGCAACGTGTTCACCGTGGTGGCGGGCACGCTCCTGTTCGGGGAGAGCCTGCCCGAGGACCCGCTCACCATGGCCCTGCGGGTGGGCGGGTTCGCCCTGACCCTGGTCGTGGTGGTGTTGGTGCGCGGCAACGTCGCCCAGGCGGAGGCCGACACCAGCCGGTTGCGCGGCGAGTCCACCCCCAACGCGTGAGGACGGTCGCCCCTACCACCCCCGGCCGGTGACCGGAGCCGGTGACCGGACGGCCGAGGACCCCGCCACGGACGGCGGGGCCCTCATCGCTTCGTCGCTCAGGCGGCGACGGAGACGGCCTGACGCAGACCGGGCGCGGCCACGTCGGCCCAGGCCCGAACGACGCTCTCCGGCTCGCCGGTCTCGTCGCTGGACAGGATCAGACCGGGCTCGGCGACCCAGGCGCCGAGGTCGGCCAGGAGGACGCGAAGGTCCTCCTCGATGCCGTGGCTGTTGCGCAGGTCCTCGACGACGGCGAGCGGGATGGCGACGGTGTGGCCCAGACCCAGCTCGGGCAGGCGGTCCAGGAAGACCTTGAGCAGGCCGGTGTAGGTGCCGTGCACCTGCGGCGAGGCGACGAGTAGCACGTCACCGGCACCGACCTTCTCCAGCGCCTCGGAGACCGCGGCGGAGGAGTCGTCGAGCAGGTCGGCACCGAGGTCGGCCAGGTCGATGACATCGGGCGTGGTGGTCACGCCGGCGCGGACGGCGACCTCGGTGGCGGCGCGCAGCGCGGCGGAGCGGACGGAGGAATGGGAACGGGGTGCGGCGACGAGCACGGTGAAGCGAGTCATGCGGAGAACTCCTGGGTTCGGTCTGAGCGAGCCGGGATCGACCGGAAGGGAACGCGGGGGGCGGTGATCGGAAGCGGGACACCGGAGTAGAACCGTGTTCCTCGCGAGTCGGCGCGCGGCGCGGGACCTGGTGGTCCGGCGTCGGGGTTCGCGTCCGCATCGCGTGGGAGTGCTCATTCGGACCGTGAAGATCCGTGGACCCATGGAGTGGGAGCCGAGCGTCCGGTGTCTGCGTAGGGGCACGAGGGCACGGGATACACCCGTGGCGCGGGGCACGGGCCCCGCAAGGCGCTAGCTACGACAGAGCGCGCTCGCCTGCTGTCGAAGGTCGACGTGCAGGCGCTGGACAAGCAGCTCACCGGCGGACATGTCTCCATCATGAGGCGAGTCGGCCACTATCGTCAATGCGTGCCGGTGCCTCTCCCGAGGGGACTCCGGGCCTCACTGGCACCGGTCCACCTCTCGGACGCTCGTCCCAGAATGCGGGATCACCCTGCGTTCCCTGGGAAGACGTCGCTTGGAGAAGGTGCGCACGACCCCCTGAAAACCTCGCGGTCACACGAATGTAATTTACGACACACAGCGCCCGTCGCACCCGTCGCGGCGGGACCCGCAGCAGGAGGAGAAGCCCCACCCATGGCCCACGTACCCCTGACCCTCACCGGCGCGCGCGTAGTGACGGCCCACGGCACCCACGACGGCTGGGTCCGGATCGAGAACGGTCGGGTGGCCGAGCTCGGCACCGGCGACCCCGGTCCGGGCGAGCACCACGACCTCGGTGGGCGACTGGTCGCCCCGGGACTGGTCGACACCCACATCCACGGCGGAGCGGGACACGCCTTCCCCGAGGCCGACCCGGAGGGCGCGCGCGAGATCGTCGCCTTCAACCGACGGTCGGGGGTGACCTCCGTGGTGGGCGGGTTGGTCGCGGCCTCGCCCGAGGAGACACTCCGTCAGGTCTCGGCGTTGGCCGAGTCGTGTGAGGAGGGCACACTGGCCGGGATCTACCTGGAGGGGCCGTTCATCGCGAAGTCGCGGTGCGGCGCCCACGACCCGGACCTGCTGCGCGACCCGGACACCGCGGAGCTCGACGCCTGGGTCAAGGCGGGGCGTGGGCACGTCCGGATGATCACGGTGGCCCCGGAACTGCCGGGCGCCCTGGAGTTGATCCGCGCCGCGGTGTCATCGGGCGTGGTGGCGGCCGTGGGGCACACCGAGGCCACCTACGAGCAGACCCTCGCCGCGATCGACGCGGGGGCGACCGTGGCCACGCACGTCTACAACGCGATGCGGCCGCTCAACCACCGTGACCCGGGGCCGATCGCGGCGGTGCTCGGCGACGAGCGGGTGACGGTGGAGCTGATCCTGGACAACGTGCACGTCCACCCGGGGGCGGCGCGCCTGGTCTTCGACGCCGCCGGGCCAGAACGGGTGTCGCTGGTGACCGACGCGATGTCGGCGACCGGCCTGGGCGACGGCGAGTACACCCTGGGCGATCTTCGGGTCCGGGTTCAGGACGGCGAGGCACGCCTCGTCGAGAACGGGGCGATCGCCTCCAGCACCATCGTGCTGCCGCAGGCGGTGCGCAACACGGTCGCGGTGGGGGTGCCGGTCGAGGAGGCGGTGCGTTCGGCCTCCTCGGTGCCGGCGGCCGCCTTGGGCCTGGGCGAGGTCGGGCGGGTCGAGATCGGCGGCCACGCCGACCTGCTGGTGCTCAATGAGGACCTTTCGGTCGCGGACGTGATGTATCGGGGCAGGTGGGTCGGCTAACGGCGTGTCGTGAGCACGGTACGGATGAGTAACTTGTCTCTGAGCGACAATTGTCAACAGGGCATCGAGGAATGCGCCGTGCTCGTCACGAAAGGATCCGTCATGGCCCAGTCGAGACAGGTGAACGACCAGGAGCCGACCCAAGCGCCCTCCGAAGAGCGAGAGCACCTCGGCAAGCTCGCCGGTGAACTGTCCCGTTACGAAGTCCGTGCGGAAGTGGTGGAGGAGTCGGGGTTGTGCCTACGCGTCGACAACCCGGAGTCCGTCCACGCGGTCGAGGACGTGATCTGTGAGCGCCGGGAACACGACTACGCGTTCATCGCATCGTTCGGGGTCCACCTGGGCAACAGCGGCAGCCTGTCGCTCACGGCCCACAAGATCGCGTGGCTGGTGGGGGCCACCAAGGAGTGATGGACCCGGATCCGACGGGGGCGTTACCGAGCGGTGGCGCCCCCGTCGGATCCACCCGAGGAACTTCCGGCGGAGCTCCCCACCCAGGGGAGTTGGTACCTTCGCCCAAGGAACCCCGGACGAAGAGGATGCCCCGTGAGCGCCTTCCGCTACGAGCTCGAACCCGTCGACGAGAGCTACTTCGAATCCGCCCCGATGCGCTGGCGGGTCGGGCTGGAACTGGCCGCCGGGCCCGACGAGGTCTGGGCCGAGCTCACCTCACCCCGGCCACTGTCCTGGTGCCGGGCGCTGGGAGACGTGCACCACACCACCGAGCCGCCCTATGGTGTGGGCACCATCCGCGAGGCCCGGGTCCTCGGCGCCTACCGGATGCGCGAGCACTTCTTCCGCTGGGACGAGGCCGAACGCCGCAAGTCCTTCTACGCCACCGAGGGCACGCTCCCGCTGTTCGGCTCGTTCGCCGAGGACTACCACGTGCTGCCGTTCGCCGGCGGCAGCAAGCTCGTGTGGTCCTTCGCGTTCACCCCGTGGCAGGGACTGGACAGCGCCCTGCAGTTGGGGCGTCCCCTGACCGAGAGCATGCTCGCCTCCCTGGTCAAGGACACCCGCGCCCACTTCGGCCCCCTCACCGAGGTGCGCTGACCCCAGGAGAGCGCTCACCCCCGGCCCTTCCTACCCCGGACCAGGACCCCGGCGGTCACGGCGAGAGGGTCGCCGACCGGTGACTCCAACATCGAAGCCCTTGCCGGTCACACGGATCGTTATCGTCTACGGGTCCGCGGCGTTGACACGCCACGGGTGGTCACGGTCAGCGGTTACGCAGTCTGGCGAACAGCCAGAACACACCCAGTACCGCTCCCATGCCGACGAGCGCACCGACCCCGGCTCCGGCCAACGTGGCGATCCGGTCGGCGGTGTCCCCCTCCCACAGGGTTCCGCCCAGATCGAACAGGGAGATCGCCAGGACCACCAGGGCGACCGCGATCAGCAGCAGGCCGGGCGGGCTCCAGAAGAACCGCTTACGGCTGGGCTCGGGGCGTTCGTCCAGCTCGGCGGCGGGCCCGACCAGTGCGGCCCGGGACCGTTTGAAGTAGGCGAAGGTGAAGTAGTGTCCGGCGATCTCCCAGCCCTCCGGAGCCAGGTTCTCGGTCAGGCGCTTCCGTTCACGGCGTCCGGGGGCGATCTCCTGGCGATACTCCCAGACCTGCGGGTCCTCACCACGGTGGCTGACGAACCGGCCGTACCGATCCACCCGTTCGACCTCCCAACCCTGGGCGCCCATCTCGTTGAGCCGCTCGGTGGCCGCGAAGGAGTCCGCCGCCCACACCAGGCTCTCGGGATCGGGCTCGGGGCCCTCCTCGCCCACCAGGTCGTCGGCGAACGCTCTCACCGGACCGAACTCCCGCGCCGGGTCCAGATCGCCGTCGGCCAGGAACGCGGCGAGGTCGTCGATGGTGCTCTTGAGACGTTGCTCGGGGACCCCACGGGCCCGTAGCAGTGTCGCCAACTCGTCGAGGTAGCTCATCGGACCCCGCCCTTCCTCAGAACCTCGCGTACCGATGCGTCGAACTCCAACCAGGCGGCGCCCTGATCCGCCAGGACCTCACGGCCCTGGTCCGTCAGGTGGTAGTAGCGCCGTCCGGGTCCCTTCTCCGCCGCGCGGAACTCCGCGGCGACCAGCCCCGCCTCCTCCAACCGGTTGAGCACCGGGTAGAGGGTGCCTCCCTTGATCCGGCCGAAGCCGGCGTCGTCCAAGCTCGCGGCCAAGGCGTAGCCGTAGCTCTCGCCGTCGGTCAGTGCGGCCAGCACGAGGAGGTCGAGCACCCCCTTCAGCCAGCTCGATCGTCGATCCATTCATCACCCTTGGAACTAGGTCCGGTATCTACCTAGACGGTAAAGCAACCTAGTTAGGATCGCAACCTAGATAGCCGTACGGACTTCCCTGGAGCGAAAGAACCGGCGGCCGAACAACGCCACCGACAGCACGCCGCCCGCCCCCGCCATGGCCACCACCAGGTGCGTCGGTAGGAACTCCGCGACCGCCCCGGCCAGCGCGAACCCCACCCCCTGGGTGATCATCAGCCCGGCCGAACCCAGCGCGAACACGCGCCCGCGCAGCTCCTGTGGGGTCTCCGCCAACAGCAGCGCGTCCAGCGCCAACGTGTAACCCCAGCCCAAAGCGCCCAGCCCCAGAACGGCCACCGCGAACGCCGGACCCGGGTCCAAGACGAAGAACATCATCGGCAGGAAGGACACGAAGGCCAACGGCAGCATCCACCTGCGGCGCGCCTCGGCCGTGAGCAACGACCCGGCGGCGAGCTCACCCACGACCGTCCCCACCGGCCCCGCGGTCAACAACAGCGCCACCAACATCGGGCCGCCGCCCATGCCCGCCGCCAACGGCGCCGCCAACGCCTCCGGCCACACGAACAGCGCCGCCGGCACCCAGCTCAACAGGAAGACCGCGCGCAGCCGCGGCAACCGCAACGCGTCGCGCACCCCTCCCAGCGAGGAGGCGACCAACCCACCCGAACCCCCGCGCCCGGGGCGGTATTCGGTGCCGACCGCCACCAACAGGGCGGACCCGATCATCAACCCCGCCGCGACCAACAGCGCGGTCGTGGGCGAGGCGACCAACATCAGGGCGCCACCGAACGAGAACCCGCTGATCTGAGCGGTCTGCGCCGCGATCCGCAGCAGTGAACGCCCCAGGGGAAACCCCTCCCCGCCCAGCACGTCCGCCAGGGCGGCCGAACGCGCCCCCGAGTACACCGGGGCGATCGTCCCGCTCACCACCAACAACGCCAACATCACCGGCACCGGCGTCCCGGGGACCGCCATGCACGCCATCACCGCGCCGCTGATCAGCTGCGTCCCCACCATCACCCGCCTGAGCGGAAACCGGTCGGCCACCGACGACAACAACGAGGCGCCCAACAAATGCGGCAGGAATCCCAACGCGAACGCCAACGAGGACAGCAGCGGCGATCCCGTCCGGTCGAAGATCAGGACGGACAGGGTGATCTGCACCGCGACCAGCGCGAGGATCGACAGGATCTCCGCGACGAACAGGGCGCGGAACTCGGGCACGGCGAGCACCCGACGGAAAGAGGTCTGCGACATGCGCCCAGCCTCCGCCCGATGAACGGGCCCCTCAACGGATTCGGGTATGTTCGAATCCATGCCGGGACAGGTGGTCTTCGAACACGAGGACCTGCTGCGTTGCAGGTTCGCCGTCTCTCCGCTCTGGGAGACCCTGGCCGCCCTGCACACCCTCTTCGAACCCCACCGTCAGAGCTTCCACCTGCCGTGGGTCCGCGCCGCCCGGCTCCCCGACCACGTCGACCTGTCCCCGGCACGTCTGCTCTTCCCTCGCCCCGGTTACGTGCCGGACTTCCTGAGTCCTCCCCCGGCCGGTCCGCTCACCTCCTTCGAGGATGGACTCATCCAGGTCAGGTCCACCCCGACCGACCGGGTGGCGAGCGAACTGCGCGCCTGCCTGTTGGACCCCCGCCGCGGGCTGCCCGCGAGCATGACCGACCCGCTGTTGGCCGACCCCGGGGCCACCCGGGACACGCTGGCCGATCTCTTGGCCACCTGTTGGGAGCACCTGGTCCGGCCCTACTGGCCACGTCTGCGCGCCCTCTTGGACGCGGACCTGTCCCTGCGGGCCCACACTCTGGCCCGGAACGGATTGGCCGCCCTCATGACCGACCTGGACGGGCGGCTCACCTGGGACGGCCACACTCTCCACGTGGCGGGGCCGTCCGCCGCCGAACGGCTGCGTCTGGGCAACCGCGGGCTGCTGCTGATGCCGAGCGCCTTCGTTTGGCCCGAGCTGATCCTCATCAGTGAGGAGCCGTGGCAGCCCACCCTGATCTACCCGGTGCGGGGAGTGGGTGAGCTGTGGTCACCCGGAGAACGTTCCTCCGAGGCGTTGTCGGCGGTCCTGGGACGCACCCGCGCTCGGATCCTGACCCACCTGATCGTCCCCGAGACCACCCGGAACCTGGCCGCGCGCCTGGGGTTGGCTCCGGCCACGGTGTCGGTCAACCTTTCCGCCCTACGCGACGCGGGCCTGTTGGAGTCCTGGCGCGCCGGCCGCGAGGTGTTCTACGCCAGGTCTCCCCTGGGCATCGCCCTCGCCGCTCAGGACCCCTGAACGCGAAAAAGCCCCCGGACCACGCCGAAGCGCGGCCCAAGGGCCGGAAGGTCCCGAAAACGACGAAGGACGACCCGGCGAGCGCGTTCACGCGCGAGCACGATCGTCCCACCTTCTCGTCACAACAGAACCCCCCACCCACCACACCGATCAAAACGACCCAGGCCATCAGGGGGTACCTCGGGGGGCCGGGGGGTCTCCCCCCGAAAACGACGAAGGACGACCCGGCGAGCGCGTTCACGCGCGAGCAGGGTCGTCCTGAGTCCGTGGAGGTGGCGGGAATCGAACCCGCGTCCTTCAGCAACGAGCCAGGGCTTCTCCGGGTGCAGTCTGTGGTGTCGTTCTACTCGGCCCCAGCGCTTGCACAGACACATCGCTGACAGGCCCAGCCACGTGAGTGTCCCGCTCAGGCCCCGTGGCCTGATCTGAGCGGTGAGTCATCTAAATGGTGCCGGATCCCGAGCCGATGACGAGCCCGGACCGACAGAGTCACAATCGCTTAGGCAGCGAGAGCGAACTCAGTGCGCTTAGAATTGGCACTTGAATTTATGCGAATGCAGGATTAACGAGGTCACAAACACAACCCTCGACCCGCTTCCCCTGGAACGACTACCGAAGTCGAAACCGATCACCCCCTGTGAAGTTGTCAAAGCCGACGTGGATCCCGTCTGCACGGGTTCGGTGTCGACCGACATGCGAGCGGCGAACCACTCGCGTGTTCGTCACTCTACCGGGTCAACGTTCGGGGGGCCAAGCTGATTCCCGGCTCGGGGACCTACTCAGGAAGAAACCCCCGTGAGGCGGACTCAAGATCTGGTCGACGCGACTCACGGGGGCGGTCGGCAGGGTCTGGCCGACCTTTGGAACCGGCAGGGTCTCCCCCGAGACGAGATCCTGCCTCATCGAACTGGTCCGCTACCCCCTGATGCGGTCCCAGTTACCCATGAAGACGCCGCCGGAGCGCCCGTGGGTTGCTCCGGCGGCGGCCTCTTTTTTTCCGTGCTACTCGGTCGGACCGGTGTCGGACTCCGGCATGACCTCGGCGAGCGGCTGGTCGTCGGTCAGCGGCTGCTGCTGGCCTTCGGCGGCGTTGCCCGCGAGGAAACTCGTGGCGGCGGTGACGGCGTACTGCTGCCACATCGTCATCTCCGGTTCGACCTCGGCGAGAACGGCGAAGGCGACGTCGCCCCGATAGCCGACGAACCAGTGCAGGGCGGTGTCGTCCTGTTCGGCCCGGGCGGCCTGCCCGTACACGGGCTCCTCACCCACGCCGACCTCGGGGAAGCGGTTGACGACGGCGTCGCGCATGCCTTCGCGGATCACTTCGAGGTGGGCCTCGTTCAGCTCACCGGCGCCGGCCGGGGCCGGCCCCTCCTCGGGGACGAGGGTCGGGGAGTTCCAAGTGCCGTCGGCGATCGCGCCGGCGGCCAGGGCCATGGCGAGCGGACTCACCTGGACCCCGTGCTCACCGACCATGGCGGCGGCCACATCGGCCTCGTCATCGTTGATGTCCACGACCCCGGAGTCGGCCGGCAGGGACAGCTGCCAGTCGGCACCCAGTCCCAGGGCGGCGGCGGACTCGGTGATCTGGTCGCCGCCCACATCCGAGGCGATGTCGACGAAGCCGACGTTGCACAGGAAGGACAGGTTGCGGCTCAGGTCGGGCTCCCCGGCGAGGAAACCGCTGCTGGGGTTGGTGAAGGTCCGGTCACCGATTTCGGACTGGTAGCCGCAGGGCATCGGGCTGCCCGGGCTGACGGCACCGGAGTCCAGGGCCGCCAGCGAGGACACCAGGGTGAAGGCTCCCCCGGGCGGGTAGCTCCCGGTGAACGCTCCATCGTCGGCGGCCTGGCCGGAGGCGTTGGCCGCGGCGAGCACGTCTCCGGTGCCGGTGTCGACGGCCACGAGGTAGCCGTCTCCCGGCAGGTTCTCCAGGGCGCCTTCCGCGGCGTTCTGGAGTTCGAGGTCCAGGGTGGTCTGCACCCCGCTGCTGCGCACACCGTCCCATGATTCCAGGACGGCGGTCTGTCGTCCGTCCTCGCCGAGGGTGACCACCTGCGTGGTGGCGGTCCCGGCGAGTTCGTGCTGGAAGATGTTCTGCAGGCCGCTCAGACCGACGGTGTCCCCGGCCTGGTAGGCGCCGGCGACACGGGAGGACACCCGGTGCTCGGCGGTTCCCGCGACATCGCCGAGGAGGAACGGCGCCACCCGCGGCGACAGGTTGATCTCGACCTCTTCGGTCTGCACCCCGGAGATCTTCCCCGCCTCCTCCAACAAGGTGCCATCGACGCTGCCGCCACGCATCAGCACCAGCGGCTGGAACTGCTCGGGCGGGGCGGAGCGCACCCGGTTGAGCAGCGGGTCCGGGTCCTCGTCGAGGAGTTCGGCGAGTTCGGTGACCCCGGCCTCCTTGTCGTCCATCTCCGCGGGGAGGACGCCGAAGGCGGTGACGCTGTCGGATGAGACGAGGGGTTCACCCTCCCGGTCCAGGATCTGGCCGCGATCCTCGATCTCGTAGCTGACGGCGAGTCGCTCGCCGTCCTGGAGTTCGGGGTGGATGACGCCGGGCGACCAGTCGATCCGCCAGCCCTCGGGACCGTCCGTCAACGGCATGCTGCCGGTGTAGGTCCACACCGGGTCGCCGATGCCGAGGTCGGCGGAGGCCTCGAACTCCGCTACGGCCTGGTCACCGTCCTGGGTGATGCCGCCCAGGTTGAACCGGACCGAGGCCAGGTCGAGTTGGTCGTGTACGTCGGCGAGCGCCGCCTCCACCTCGGCCGGGTCACCGGTGGTGAACCTCGCGGCGTCGGCGTGGTTCCCGTCCTGCCAGGAGAGCAGGAAGGACCTGACGGCCACCTCCGGGCTGGGGTGGGTCGTGCAGGCCGCGAGGGTCAGGGCGACGACCAGGCCGCTGCTTGCGGCCGCGATCTTGCGGCCGAGGGGACGGGGGGACACCTTGTGTGTTCCTTTCAGGCGCCTCAACGAAGAATCCGCTACCGCCGACGGCGAAGCGCGCGTTCCATGTCGCGCTTGGCCTCACGTTCGGCGAGGGCGTGGCGCTTGTCGTATTCACGCTTACCGCGGGCCAGAGCGATCTCGACCTTGGCCCTACCGTCACTGAAGTACAGGGACAGCGGAACCAGGGTGCGCCCGGGCTCCCGGGTCTTACCGATCAGCCGGGAGATCTGCTCGCGGTGCAGGAGTAGTTTACGTGATCTGCGGGCGGAGTGGTTGGTCCAGGTCCCTTGGGAGTACTCCGGGATGTGCACGCCCTCCAGCCACACCTCACCATCGTGGATGTGCGCGAAGCCGTCCACCAACGAGGCCCGTCCCTCTCTGAGGGACTTGACCTCGGTCCCGGTGAGGACAAGGCCCGCCTCGTAGGTGTCGTCGATGTGGTAGTCGTGCCGCGCCCTACGGTTCTGGGCGATCATCTTGTGCCCGGTTTCCTTGGCCACGGATGGATCCCTTCATCAGTCCGGGGGGCCAGTGGCCCCCCGGTGTTCCGCGCCCGCCGGTCCCTTCCGACGGTGGTGCCGTCAGACCTTCAGGTAGCGGCGCAGGGTGAGGAACGAGGTCACGGTGCACAGGAGCACACCGAGGACCATCGAAACGCCGATGACGGACAGCAGCGATGTCGTGCCCAAGGCCACATCGAACTGGAACCACTCCTCGATCTGGGTGAGCAGCGTGAACCTGGTGGTCACGATGAACCCGGACGCGATCACACCACCGATGAAACCGGCGATGGCTCCTTCGAGGAGGAAGGGCAGCTGGATGTAGAAGTTCGACGCACCGACCAGACGCATGATGCCGGTCTCCCGACGACGACTGTAGGCCGACAGCCGGATGGTGTTGCCGATCAGCAGCGCGGCGGCGGCCAACTGCACGCCCGCGACCACCAGGGCGGCCCACTTGAGACCGTCGAGCAGACCGAAGAACTGCTCCAGGACGCGCTGGTCGTTGGAGACGGAGTCGACGCCGTCGGCCCCGTCCACGGCCGCGCGCACCGCGTCGTAGTGGTTCGGGTCGGTGAGCTGCACCCGGTAGTTGTCCGGGATGTCACCTTCCTGGGCGGCCTCGGCGAGGGCCTCGTTGGAGGAGCCGATGCGCTCCTGGAAGTCCTGCCAGGCCTCGGCCTCGGTCAGGTACCGAAAGCTTTCGACCTCGTTGAGCGATTCAAGCTGCTGCTCAAGGGCCTCACGGTCGCCCTCGCCCGCGGCGCCGTTCTCCTGACAGGTCGAGGTCGGCGAGATGTCGTTGCACATGTAGATGGTCAGCGTGATCCGCTGGTCCCAGTAGTTGCGCATCTCGGCGACCTGTTGGTTGACCAGCAGACCGGCACCGAACAAGGTGAGAGAGATGGCCACCGTCGTGATGACGGCGATGGTCATCGTCAGGTTGCGACGCAGGCCGATCCACGTCTCGGAGAGAACGAATTGTGCTCGCATGATCTGTTAAAGGTCCATCCTTCGGGGCTTCGCCATGCCGGTGGTCTCGGGGTCGCCGACCGAGGCCCGGCGACGAACGTACCAGGGCTCAGTACGCCTGGCCGTAGACGCCACTCATCTGGTCGCGCACTACCAAGCCCTCTTCAAGCTCGATCACACGCTTGCGCATGGAGTCGACGATGGCGGCGTCGTGCGTCGCCATGACGACGGTCGTTCCCGTGCGGTTGATTCGGTCCAGCACCTTCATGATGCCGATGGAGGTCGCCGGGTCGATGTTTCCGGTGGGCTCGTCGGCCAGCAGGATCTGCGGGCGGTTGACGAACGCGCGGGCGATGGCCACACGCTGCTGCTCACCACCGGAGAGCTCACCCGGCATGCGACCGGCCTTGCCTTCGAGGCCGACGAGTTCGACGACCTCCGGCACGACCTTCTTGATGAACCGCCGTGGCTTACCGATGACCTCCAGGGCGAAGGCGACGTTCTCGAAGACGTTCTTGTTCGGCAGCAGGCGGAAATCCTGGAAGACACAGCCGATACGGCGGCGCAGGTGCGGGACCTTCCAGTTGGACAGTCGCGCCAGGTCCTTGCCCGCGACGTGCACGCGGCCCTTGTCGGGCCTCTCTTCCTTCAGCACCAAGCGCAGGAAGGTCGACTTACCCGAGCCGGATGGTCCGACCAGGAAGACGAACTCGCCCTTGTCCACGTCGATGGAAACACCGTCGAGCGCGGGACGCTTCTGAGTCGGGTACTGCTTGGTGACGTTATCGAAGTGGATCACAGGCGCATCACAAGGCTCTCGAAGGTATGGGCACCCGGCGGAGGTGCTCCGCGCGGGATCGTACCGGCCGCATGGCCACCGACAGTTTAGAGGGGACAGGGGCCCGGATTGTCCAGGTCCCGTCTCGCCCAAGCGATCTGTGGAGATCAGCGCACTATCGGACAACAGCCACGAGCATATCGGAGGTGTCAACCGATGATAACGTTCACATATAGCAGTTTCGGTAAAACTGCGGCGTCGTGGTCATCACCTTTGGGACACGTCACCCCGGACCCGCCGAATTCGGCGACCCGGGGTGATCGACCAACGACCGTGCGCGTCCCCGCCCTGGTGGCGGAGGAACACCGGTCGGTGTTCGGGGCTCGTCTCGCCCCTACTCCTGCTTCTCCTGGTTGCGCATCCAGCGGATCTCCGCGTCGATGAAGGCGTCGATCTCGCCGTCGAGCACCGCCGACGGGTTGCCGGTCTCCATACCGGTGCGCACGTCCTTGACGTTCTGGTACGGGTGCAGGACGTAGTTGCGCATCTGGGTGCCCCAGCTGCTCACCGAGTCACCGCGGATCTCGTCCAGGGCCGCCTGCTCCTCCTGGCGCTTGCGGGCCAAGAGCTTGGCCTGGAGCATCGTCATCGCGGTCGCCTTGTTCTGGAGCTGGGAACGCTCGTTCTGACAGGAGACCACGATGCCGGTCGGCTGGTGGGTGATGCGCACCGCCGAGTCGGTCGTGTTGACGCCCTGACCACCGGGACCGCTGGAACGGTACACGTCCACGCGCAGCTCGGTCTCGTCGATCTCGATGTGGTCGCTCTTCTCCACCATCGGAACCACGTCCACACCCGCGAACGAGGTCTGGCGCCGGTTCTGGTTGTCGAAGGGCGAGATCCGCACCAGGCGGTGGGTTCCGTGCTCCCCGCGCAACGTGCCATAGGCGAAGGAGGCCTTGACCGCGAACGAGGTGGACTTGATGCCCGCCTCCTCCGCGTAGGAGGTCTCGTAGACCTCCGTGGGATAGCCGTGACGCTCCGCCCAACGCAGGTACATGCGCTGGAGCATCTGCGCCCAGTCGGCCGCGTCGACACCACCCGCTTGGGAGTTGATGGTGACGATGGCCTCGCTCTCGTCGTGCGGGCCGTTGAGGAGCGTACGCACCTCTAGTTCGCCGATCTCCTTACGGAGTTGCTCTAGTTCGCGGTCCGCCTCGGCGCGGGTGTCGGGGTCGTCCTCGGCCTCGGCGAGCTCGTAGAGCACTCCGAGGTCCTCCAGACGCTGCCCGATGCCGTTGACCTTGTTGACCATGGACTCCA
Organism: Nocardiopsis sp. NPDC006832; assembly: GCF_040635885.1. Lineage (NCBI taxonomy): Bacteria > Bacillati > Actinomycetota > Actinomycetes > Streptosporangiales > Nocardiopsidaceae > Nocardiopsis > Nocardiopsis sp. NPDC006832. Next base: position 111,498 of record NZ_JBEYLC010000001.1, read on the forward strand.
GTGTCGAGAGTCGACGCGTCACCTTCTGCGCGTTGTCCTGGTCCGACCACAGTTCGGGGTCGGCGGACTGCTCGCGCAGTTCGGCGATCTGCGTCTGCATCGCCTCCAGGTCCAACACGGCGGTCACACTCGCCAGGGTCGCCGCGAGTTCCTTGATCTTCTCTGCCGGGTCCAGTTCTGCCACGCACCCAGTGTAGGACCCAACAAAGGGGCGGGCCCCACACCTGACGGTGCGGGGCCCGCTCGGGACACTCCATGTGCCCCCACTCCGGTCGCCCTAGACCACCAGGGAACGGATGGAGCGCAGGGCCACGGACAGGGTGGCCAGGTCGAAGCGCTCGTTCTCCTGGATCTCGGACAGGGTGATCCCGGACCGCTGCACGGCGCCCTCGTTGGCCTTCGTCCAGTCGGCGATGAGCTCACCGGCGGACGTGGAGTCGCCGGACTCCAGGACCCGCGCGGTCAGGTCGGCGTGCGCGGCGTACAGGTCGTCGCGCAGGGCGCCTCGGGCCATGGTCGCCCAGCGGTCGTCGCGCGGCAGGTCGATGATCCGCTCACGCCACCAGCTGAGGTTGAACCGGTCGGCCAGCTCGAAGTAGAGCGCGGCCACCTCGCCCACCGGACGTCCGGTGCGGTGCGCGATCTCCACCAGGTCCAGCGTGGAGTAGGCGGGCACCATGACCGCGATGCGCTCGGCGAGCCCGGTGGGCACCCCCCGGGCGACGTACCGGTCGCGACGTTCCTCGAACGCCTCCCGGTCACGGCCCCGCAGCAGGTCGACCAGCTGCGGCAGCACCTCGCCCACACCATCGGCGAAGAAGCCGATCTCGGTGCTGATGTCGAACGGGAAACTGCGGTTGCGCAGCAGCCACCGGGTGGAACGCTCGGCGAGCTTGCGGGCCTCCAGCAACAGGACGAGCTGGTTGTCCACGGCGATCTCGTGGTCGAGGTCCTCCAGCTCACCCCACAGCTTCCGCAGTCCCAGGACCTCCTGGGTCACCAGGTAGGCCCTGGCGATGTCGGCGGCGCTGGAACCCAGCTCCTCGTTGAGACGGAACGCGTAGGTGATACCGGACCGGTTGACCAACTGGTTGGTCACCTGGTTGACGATGATCTCCTTGCGCAGCGGGTGCGCGGCCACCTCGTCGGCGAAGGCCCGCACGCGCAGCGGCTTCGGGAAGTAGTCCGTCAGGGTCGGCGCCAGGTAGGGGTCGTCGGCCAGGTCCGACAGCGCGATCTGCTCCTTGAGGCTCATCTTGGTGTAGGAGAGCAGCGTGGCGAACTCGGGACTGGTCAGCCCCTTGCCGGCGGCGCGGCGCTCGGCGATGGCCTTGTCGGAGGGCAGGTCCTCCAGCTTGCGCTTGAGGACCTTGGTGCGCTCCAGGTGACGCATGTAGCGACCGTGGACGTGCAGCATCTCGTAGCTCTGCTTGCGCGCGGCGGCCAGCACCGTGTTCTGGGCGTAGTTGTTGTCCAGGACCAGCGAGGCGACCTCGTCGGTCATGTCGATGAACAGCCGGTCGCGTTCGTCCTTGTCCAGCTCGCCCGCCCGCACCTCGCGGTCGAGCATGATCTTGATGTTGACCTCGTGGTCCGAGGTGTCCACACCGGCGGAGTTGTCGATGAAGTCGGCGTTGAGTCGGCCGCCGTTGCGGGCGTACTCGATCCGGGCCGGCTGGGTCATGCCCAGGTTGCCGCCCTCGCCGACCACCTTCACCCGAAGGTCGGCCCCGTTCACGCGCACGGGGTCGTTGGCCTTGTCACCGACCTCCGCGTGGCTCTGGGAGCTCGCCTTGACGTAGGTGCCGATGCCGCCGTTCCACAGCAGGTCCACCGGTGAGGTCAGGACGCGCTGGATGAGCTCGTCCGGGGTGAGTTCGGTGACGTCCTCGTCGATGCCCAGGACCTCGCGGACCTGCGGGGTGATCGGCACGGACTTGGCCGAGCGCGGGTGCACGCCGCCGCCCTCGGAGATCAGGTCCGTGGAGTAGTCCGCCCAGGTGCTGCGCGGCAGCTCGTACAGGCGCTCCCGCTCCACCCAGGAGGTGTGCGGGTCGGGGGCGGGGTCCAGGAAGACGTGCCGGTGGTCGAAGGCCGCCACGAGCTTGGTCCGCTTCGACAACAGCATGCCGTTGCCGAACACGTCACCGGACATGTCCCCGATGCCGACGGCGGTGAAGGGCTGTTCCTGGACGTTCACGCCCAGCTCACGGAAGTGGTACTTGACCGATTCCCAGCCACCGCGGGCGGTGATGCCCATGCCCTTGTGGTCGTAGCCCACCGAGCCGCCGCTGGCGAAGGCGTCGCCGAGCCAGAAGCCGCGCTCGGCGGAGATGCCGTTGGCGATGTCGGAGAAGGACGCGGTGCCCTTGTCGGCGGCCACCACCAGGTAGGAGTCCTCACCGTCGTGCCGGACGGTGCGGTCGGGGTGGACGAGCCGACCGTCGACGAGGTTGTCGGTGATGTCCAGCAGGGCGCTGATGAACTGCTTGTAGCAGGAGACGACCTCGGCCATCACCGCTTCACGACCGCCGCCCGAGGGCAGGCGCTTGCAGACGAACCCGCCCTTGGCACCGGCGGGCACGATGATGGAGTTCTTCACCATCTGGGCCTTGACCAGGCCCAGGACCTCGGTGCGGAAGTCCTCGAAGCGGTCGGACCAGCGCAGGCCGCCGCGTGCGACGGTGCCGAAGCGCAGGTGGACGCCCTCCACGCGCGGCGAGTAGACGTACATCTCCAGCCGGGGCCGCGGCTGGGGCAGGTCCGGGATCTGCTGCGGGTTGAGTTTGAACACCAGCCGTTCCTCGGAACCGTGCTGGTAGTGGTTGGTGCGCAGGGTGGCCCGCATGACGGCGAGGAACGAACGCAGGATGCGGTCGTGGTCCAGGCTGGCCACACCCTCCAGTTCGGACTCGATCTTGGCGACCAACGTGCCGGCGCGTTCCTCGCGCCCCTCGTCGGGCAGGTCCGGGTCGAAGCGGGCCTCGAAGAGCTCCATCAGGAGGTTGGTGACCCCGGCGTTGGCGACGAGGACGTCGGCCAGGTAGTCGGGGGTGAAGGTGGATCCGGTCTGACGCAGGTACTTGCCGTAGGCGCGCAGGACGGTGAGCTGACGCCAGTCCAACCCTGCTCGGACGACCAGGGCGTTGATGCGGTCGGATTCGGCCCGGTCGCGCCAGGAGGCGTCGAACGCCTCCTCGAAGAGGACCCTCATCCGCTCGGGCGGCAGGTCCGACGCGGGGAACTCCCCGAGTCCGAAGTCGTAGATCCAGATCCTGCCCACGCCCTCCACTTCGAGGGAGTAGGGACGTTCGTCCACCACCTCGACGCCGAGGTGTTCCAGGACCGGAAGGACGCGGGAGAGCGAGAGGGGCTCGTCCAGGCGGACCAGACGGAACCGCCAGGCGGTGTCGTTCGTCTCGTCGTCCCGGTAGAGCGCGACGGAGAACTCACCGCTGCGCTCATCGGAGGGGAAGCGTTTCAGGAGGTCTTCGACGCGCTCGATGTCCTTGGCCGCGGTGACCGGGGTGTTGTCGACCTTGTAGGCCTCGGTGAGGCCGGCGCCGTAACGCTCCTTGAAGCCGGTGGCGCGGGTGGGACCGAACTCGTCCACGAGTGCGTCGTCGAAGTCGACGTCCCAGGACCTGGCGGCCTCGCGGACCTTCTCCTCCAGGGCGACCTGGTCGATGTCTGCGAGGGTGCGCCCGTGTTCGGCTCGGGCCACCAGGTACAGGCGCGCCAGTGGCGCGGCACCGATCATCACGTGGTGGTCCATCGTGGCGCCTTGGAAGGCCTCGGTGAGCACTTCCTGGATGTCCAGACGCACGCGGGTGCTGTACTGGTCGCGCGGCATGTACACGAAGCAGGACATGTAGCGGCCACCGTAGGGGTCGCGGCGCATGAACAGCTTGGTGCCGCGGCGCTCGCGCAGGCGCAGGACGCCCCGGACGATGCTGTAGAGCTCGCCGACCGGAATCTGCAGGAGTTCCTCGCGGGGGAAGGTCTCCAACAGCTCGATGAGGTCCTTGCCGTTGTAGCTCTCGGCGTCGAACCCGGCCTGGGACAGCACCTCGGCCCGCTTGCGACGCAGGATGGGGATCTCCCCGATGCCCGTGTTGTCGGCCTGGGAGGTGAACAGTCCGAGGAAGCGGCGCTCACCGACGATGTTGCCCTGGGCGTCGAACTTCTTGACGCCGATGTAGTCGAGGTACTTGGGGCGGTGGACGGTGGCGCGCGAGTTGGCCTTGGTCAGGACCAGGACGTAGGGCTCGCGGGCCTTGGCCCGGATCTCCGGCGGCAGGGCCGCGAATCCGGTGGAGGCCGGCGGGTCCATGCGCAGGATGCCCAGGCCGGTGCCGGGTTCCGGACGCAGGGAGTCGTCCCCGTTCTCGTCGGTGACCAGGGCGTACTCGCGGTACCCCATGAAGGTGAAGTGACGGCTTTCGAGCCAACGCAGGAAGTCGACGCTCTCGCCGACCTCGCGCGGGTCGACGCCTCCAGCGACCAAGGGGTCGGGGTCGGCGGAGATCTCGTCCGCGATCCGGCGGATCCGGTCACTCATCTTGTCGGCGTCCTCGTCCACTTGGCGGACGTCGCCGAGGACGGTCTCCAGGCGGGAGGTGATCTCCTTGACCCGCTCGGGATCGCTCTGCCGATCGATCTCGACGTGCATCCAGGACTCGTCGACGGGCAGCAGGCCGTCGCCGCCGATCTCCGGGTCGATCTCGATCAGGTGGCCGGAGAGGTCGCGCCCGACGGTCATCTGGGGGTGGATGACGGCGCGCACGCCCGCACCGAGGTCGGCGAGGGCCATGGTCACCGACGAGACGATGAAGGGCGCGTTGTCGGTGATCACCTCGACGACGCTGGACTGCTGTTCCCACCCGTCCCGTTCGAGGTCCGGGGTGTAGACGCGGACCTTGCCGCGCCCGGGGGTGCGCTCGGTGCCGAAGGAACGGTGCGCCTCGGCGGCGCCGCAGATCTGTTCGGGGGAACGGTCGCCGATCTCTTCGGGATCCGTGTGGCGGTAGTAGAGGGGAAGGAAACGGCGGATCGCGTCGGCGGCCTCGGGGCTCAGGCGAGCCCCCGGTTTCCACCGAGAGGCCGCGTCGTTGAGCAACTTCTGGAGAATGACGTCGGATTGCCCGGACATAGGGATCTCACTCCTTTGTGAGCGGCGTCGGACGAGCGTCGCGAAGGACAGCGGGTCATGTGACGTGTCGGCCGGTCGGCCGGCCGAACCGTCGGATCCGTGAACTTCTGTGGTCGACTGTGAGTTTCCGTGAACCCCTTGGGGCACAAGGGAACCGAAGTCGGCGTGGTCGGGTCCGTACCTGTGCGCACAGGTGACGTGAAGCGAGGTGGGGAACACCGTTGTTCCCACCTCTGGGGCACCCCGAGAGCGGGGGCCCGGCCCCCACCGTAGCGGGGACCCCGACCAGGCTACTGGTTTCGATCCCCGAGAACAGAACCGACACCGATACACGGTGATCGGTGTTGATGTGGACGGAATCGCGATGGTTCACACCAGTACACAAAGGGAACACGCCCTTCTCGCCGACGACGCTCGCTGTCGTTACGGAGACGTTACCGCCCCTCAGGGCGATGTATCTAACTCGTGGTGGCCTGGTGGACCGCGGTCATCACGGCCCGGGGGTCGCTCAGGTCGGGCAGGATGATCTGCGCCCCGGCATCCCGCAGCTGTCCCTCGGTGGAGGAGTCGCTGAGGACTCCGATAGGGGTCGCCCCACCGATCAGCGCGGCCCGCACGTCCGGGACGGAACCGGCGATGAACACCGTCTCCTCCTCCGTGTAGGCCCGTCCGCCCTCGCCCGAGGCGTGGAGTCGGATGGACTGGATCAGGCTCGCCTTGGGGTAGTTGACCGACCCGAACCCGCCCACGGCCAGGTTGAGGTAGGTGTCCAGACCGAAGGCCACCAGTTTGGCCGTGGCGTTGGCCCGGGTGCTGCCGCTGACCACCGTCTGGACGGTGTCGGGCATGGACGCCACCGCGGCCAACGACGCCGATGCGCCGGGCAGGGCACGCCCCTTGGCCAACAGTTGGTCGCCACGGGAGGCGAAGGAGGTCTCCAACGCGGCCAGGAAGTCGGCCAACGTCTCGGTGTCGGCTTCGAAGTCGACGTAGTTGCGGGCGCAGAACTCGAAGAACATCTCCGAGTCGGTGCGGCCCGCTGCCGACGTCAGGTAGACCAGCGGTTCACCGGTGACCTTCTCGAAGGCCTCCGCGTAGGCGACCCGCATGACCTGACCGACGTCGAGGAGGGTGAGGTCGATGTTCCATAGCACCAGGCGGCTGATGGCTTACTCCTCGGCGTTCGGGGTTTCGGGACGCCACCCATTGTGCCGGATGGCCTCATAAGGGGGGAATCGGCGTCCGAGTCCGGCCAGAGCCGCCCCGTATTCGACACCGAGCGTCAGCCGCGGAAGTCCTCGACCACGTAGCGGATCTCCTGGACGGCGAACCACAGCAGTTCGTGGTCGTCGGCGGCGCCGGACCCGGGGTCCTCCACCGCCTTGGCGACGTCCGCGACGGCTCGCTCGTCGTCCACGTGCGCCGCCTTCAACCTCTTGTAGGGGATGCTCGCCCGAACACCCACCCGCGCGACGCCGTCGCCGTGCCGGGCCTGGTGTTCGACGATGTGGTCGGGCATCTCTGCGGTCAGGACCACGCGTCGGCGCGGGGCCCGCGGGTCGGCGGCCAGCAGCCGCAGCGACTCCTCCGCGGCCGCGTACATGGCCTCGTACTCGGCCTCCTCGGGGTCACCGCCGGGCCCCGGTTCGGCCGTGAAGGCGGTCAGGGGCTCGGCCTCCAGGCGGCCCTCGTCGAGGAGGGCGGCCAGTGCGGGGACGGTGCTGGGCAGGAAGACGTACATCGAGGCTCCAGGGCGCGATCGGGTTCACTACGAGTTTCCCAAAGAACCCGAGGTGACCGGACCCGCGCCCCGTCGTGGATCAGACCGGTTGGCGTTGGTGGTCGCCCTCCGGGACCAGGAAGCGGGTCAGCGCCGCACGGGTGCTGTCCACGTCCGTGTGCAGGATGCCGGTCATTCCGAGGGACTCGGCGGTGGTGACGTTGTGTTCGAGGTCGTCGATGAAGACGCACTCCTCGGGCGCGAGTCCCAACCGTTCACAGGTGTGCAGGTAGATGCGCTCCTCGGGCTTGCGCATGCCCACCTCACCGGAGATGACGACGGTGTCGAAGGTGGCGGTGAAGCGCTCACGCGGGTAGCCGTTGCCCCAGGAGTTGGACAACAGCGCCGTGGCGTGCCCGCCGGTCCGGGCCGACCGGAGCGTTTCGTACATGCCGTGGACCGGGTCGAAGCGGGAGAACATCCGGTGGATGAGTCCCTCGGCCTCGACCGGGCCACCGTGGGTGGAGCGCAGCAGCGCGGCCAGGTCCCGTTCGAACTCGGCGGTGTCGATCTCGCCGCGTTCCAGGGCGTGCACGGGGTTGTCGGCCAGGCTGCCGTCGAAGTAGGGCCGGGTGACCTCGTAGTAGTGGTCGACGTCGATCGCGTCGTCCTGGAGCCAGCCCCGGATTCCGTCGATCAGTGGCGGAGTGAGCACGCCGCCCCAGTCGGAGATGACCCCTCGTCGGGTGGTGCGGTTCATCCGATCGCCTCCTCAGGTGAGCCGTAGGAACCACCCGCCCGGCTCCTCGAAGGCCGAGGAGTCGGGCGGGGAACCGTTCTTCCCGTTCCCCGCCCGACTCAACCTCGCGAACCGAACGACTCACCCCCGAAGGTTCCACCGCTGACCCAGGTCCGGTTCAGTGAACCACGGGGGGTTACCCGTTCGGGCGCCGTCAGGGTTCTGGAGGTGCCGGCGGTGGGATAGCACGCTTTTCCGCTATCCCACCAAGGCGCCGAAGGTTCCTGACTCCCAGGCGCCCGAACACGCCAAAGCGAAGCGGAGGCGCTAAAAAACACCGCCTAGTAACCGAGACCCGTGCCGGATTCCACGTCCGCGCCGGGGATGTCCACCGGCAGCGCACCCGAAGGTTCGACCTCTCCGGCGATGACCCTGGCGGCGGCCGTTCGGGAGACCTCCACCGCCGAATACAGGGCGAGGTAGCCCTCGACCTCGGGAATGACCTCCAGGTCGTAGGGGCCGCCCTGGGACACGGCCACGACCGGTGTGCCCGCGCCCTGCGCCGAAGAGACCAGGCCCTGTTGCTCGGTGGAGCCGCGGGCGCCCTCGGTACCCACCACGAGCACGTCCTCGCCGCTGTCCACGACCTCCAGGCCCGTGTCGGACAGGGCCGGGGCCAGGCTTTCGGAACCCACCCCCGCCACCCGCACCTTGGTGCCCCGTGCGAGGGGCAGGAGGTCGTTCTCGTTCCGCACCAGGGTCACCGAGGCCTCGGCCACCCGACGGGCGGCCTCGGCGTGCTCGGGGTCCTCCATGACCGCGGTGGCCGCGGCCGGGTCGATCGGATCGGCCTCCAGGATTCCGCGCTTCTCCTTGAGCGTCAGCACCCGCAGCACCGACTCGTCGACGCGTTCCTCGCTCAGCCGACCGCTCTCCACGGCCTCGCGAATCGCGGAGAGCGCGGCGCTCGGGTCCGGCGGCATCAGGAGTTGGTCCACACCCGCCTCGATCACGCGAACCGCGACCTCCCCGTCGTCGTGACGCTGACGCACGCCCTCCATGTTGAGGGCGTCGGTGGTGACCACACCGTCGTAGCCGAGTTCCTCCCGCAGGATCCCGTCGATGATCGACGGTGAGATCGTCGCGGGATCGGGGTCCTCGGAACCGTCCAGCTGCGGCATGAGCACGTGGGCGGTCATGATCGAGTCCACCCCCGCCTCCACCGCGGCCCGGAACGGCGGCAGGTGCTCGGCCTCCCACTGGTCCCGGGGCAGGTCGATGACGGGCAGACCGGTGTGGCTGTCCACGTCGGTGTCGCCGTGCCCGGGGAAGTGTTTGGCCACCGGCACCACACCGCTCTCGGCGTAGGCGCCGGCCTCGGCCAGCACCATCTCGGCGACCTTGTCCGGGTCGGAACCGAACGAACGGTTGCCGATCACCGGGTTGTTCGGGTCGGTGTTGACGTCGGCGTCCGGGGCGTAGTTGAGGTTGATGCCCACCGCGGCCAGCTCGGTGGCGGTGGTGGTGGCGCGCAGGGCCGCGAGTTCGGTGTCGCCGGTGGCCCCGACCGCCATCGCGTCGGGGAAGTGCGTGCCCACGGGCATGCGTACGACCCGGCCCTGCTCCTGGTCGATGCCGAGGAACAGGGGAACCCCCTGCCCCTGTTCGGCGGCCAGTTCCTGAACCCCGACGGACAGCTCGGCGATCTGTTCGGCGTCGCTCAGGTTCGCGTCGAAGTAGATGAGCCCGCCGGGGTTGTAGGACTCGATGAGCGTGGCGTTCTCCGCGGCCGTGGTGCCCTGGGCGGTGAGGACCATCAGCTGGCCGATCTTCTCGTCCAGGTCCATTCCGGCCAGGAGTTCGGGTGCAAGGACCGGCTCGAAGGGCTCGGCCGAGGCTTCCGGTGACTGTTCGTTCTCTCCGGGCGAGGTTCCCACCTCCTCGGGTGTCGTGGTGCAGGCGGTCATCATCAGGGCGAGGCCTGCGCAGACCGGGGCCAGGGCGTGCGGTTTCATGTGGGGTGTCATCTCCGGCGGTTCGCTTGGTGCGGCCGGAGAATACCCTGTCGGGTTCGGTGGGCGGGGTCACCCCGCCGGTGGCTCGGTTATGGCCTCGGCTCCGTCGAGGGCGTTCGGGTGGTCGGGTGTTCAGGGCCGGACCGGGTCCGGGGTCCACGCGAAGAGCTCGTCGCCGGCGGTGACGGCGCCACTCGCGTGCCCGCTCAGGGCGTCGCTGCCGGCGTCGAGTGCCACCACCGGGACCACGGAGGGTCTGCCCAGGGAGGCGACCAGCCCCGGCGACCACTCGATCACCGGAGTGCCCGCCGTGACCTCGGCGCCCTCCGAGACGAGGAGGGTGAACCCCTCCCCCGCGAGTTGCACGGTGTCGATGCCCAGGTGGACCAGGACACCGTGTCTGTCGTCCGGGGCCATGACCACGAAGGCGTGGGGGTGGAGCTTGACCAGGGTCCCGGATATGGGCGCCACCGCCTCCTGCCGGGACTCCTGACCGCCCTCCTGGCCGGGTTCGGGGTGTACGGCCAGCCCGGGGCCGACCATGCTCTGTGAGAAGACCGGGTCGGGCACGGTCTCCAGGGACATCGCCGTTCCGGTGACGGGGGAGAGTACGCGCAGCGCACTGGTGTGGTCTGACATGGGGGAGATCTTCCCTACGGACGCGACTTAATCCAGGATCACATCGACCAAAAGGGCCGAAGGGCCCGCGTTCTCTCCCCCACCCCGTCCCGGAACCCTCCGGCGGTCGCCCCGACGGCCGTTCCGGCACTCTGACCGGGGGTTACTCCAGCAGGTCCTGGATGTCGTCGGTGAGGCTGTCGGCCTCGGGTCCGACGACGACCTGGACGACCCTGCCCGAGACCAGCACCCCGTGCGCGCCGGCGGCCTTCAGGGCCTCCTCCTTCACCAGCCCCGGGTCGGCGACCTCGGTGCGCAATCGGGTGATGCAGGCCTCGATGTCCTCGATGTTGGCGGCTCCGCCCAGCCCGGCGACGATCGCCTCAGCCTTGTCGGCCATGTACCCTCCGCGCTCTGTTCTCGCGTGTCCGACGGACACGTCCACGAATCCCAACCGAGCTTAGAAGGTGATGGACCGCACACGCCAGGGTCGACGCCGACCGGTGCCCGGCGAAGGTCCCGGGGCACCGGTCGACGAGGACGGTCGGCGTGGGTCAGTCGGCGGGGTCCTTGCCGGCCCCGGCGGCCCCGGCGGCCCCTCCGTCCTCCCCCGTTCCACTCGAACCGGCGCGGTTCTCCTCGTCGGCGGCCGAGGTGGTGTGCGCGGCGACGTTCTCCTCCGGTTCGGCCTCCCTGCCCGGGGTGGGGATGTTCAGCTTCTTGATCAGCAGGTAGAAGATCCCGAAGTAGACCAGGAAGTACAGCACCCCGAACAACAGCAGGATCCCCAGACCCTCCGTATTTCCCTTGGTGGCGTTGAGCAACAGGTCGATCAGACCCGCGGAGAAGCCGAAGCCCAGTTGCACGTCCAGCGCGTTCAGCACGGCCATGGAGACACCGGTGAGCACGATGTGCACACCGAACAGCACCGGGGCCACGAAGATGAACGCGAACTCCACCGGTTCGGTGATGCCCGTGGCGAACGCGGTCAGCGCGGCCGGGATCATGATCGAACCGATCTGGGCCCGGCGGGCCGGGGACGCCGCCAACCACATGGCCAAGGCGGCACCCGGAAGACCGAACATCAACACGGGGAAGAACCCGGACAGCAGGCCGCCGGCGTCGGGGTCCCCGGCGAAGTACCGGGTGATCTCACCGTGGGAGACGCTACCGTCCTCGGCCGTGTAACTGCCCGAGACGAACCAGATGAACGAGTTCACCACGTGGTGCAGGCCCATCGGCAACAGGATGCGGTTGATGATCCCGTAGACGCCGGCACCCAGCGCGCCCGCGCCGATGATGGTCTCACCGAGGTTTTGGATCCACATCCCCACGATCGGCCAGATCAGACCCAGGGCCACACCCATGAGCAGACCGACCAGGGCCGTGACGATGGGCACGAAGCGCCGGCCGCCGAAGAAACCGAGCCAGGTGGGCAGCTTGATCCGGTGGTAGCGCTGCCAGAGCACGGCGGCGAGCAGACCGATGACGATCCCGCCGAGTACGTCGGTGGGGTTCTTGATCGCGTGGTCGATCGCCGGAGCGACCGCGTTGACCGTCTCGGGATCGGTGACGGGTTCCCGGGTGACCGGATCGATCGGGAGCGGATAGGAGGTGACCTGGGAACCGAGGTCGCCCTGGGGCCCGTCGAACGTGGCCATCGTCCAGGTCGCGACCCGGTCGAAGACCAGGTAGCCCACGACCGCGGCCAGCGCGGTGGAACCGTCGGCGCGCTTGGCGAAACCGATCGCCACCCCGATGGCGAAGAGCAGCGGCAGCGCCTGGAAGATGGCGTCACCGGCGGTGCCCACGGCTCCGGAGACCGGGTTCATCCAGGACATGCCCGGCAGTCCGCCCAGACCGTCGGCGCCGAGCAGGTCGTCCTGGCCCAGGCGGAGCAGGATCGCGGCGGCGGGCAGGACCGCGATCGGCATCATCAGGCTGCGGCCGAGCCGTTGGAGGACGGCCAGCGCGGACGAACCGCGCCCACCTCCTCCACCGGTACCACCGGATGGTTTCGGTGAGGTATTGGCTGCTTTCGGGTCCGACATGGCGGGGGGCCTCCCTTGGCGGTGCGCCGATGGGCGCGGGGGTGTCAGTCTCCGTGCCGGCGCGGGTCCAGCCTGGAGTGCAGCTGGTAACGGTCGGCACGGTAGGTGGACAGTGCCAGTTCCACGCACTGTCCCTTGGAGAAGCTGCGGCGCTGCATGATCAGCACCGGGCTTCCAGCGGGCAGACCGAGGAGACGGGAGTCGGCCGAGTCGCAGATCCCGGCCTCGATGGTCTGTTCCCCGGAATCCAACAGGATGTCGAACTCGTTTTCCAGGACCTCGTAGAGGGATCTCTCGGCGAGGTCGTGGTCCTCCAGTCCCGGCACCATCGCGGCCGGGATGTTGGAGCGCTCCACCGCCATGGGTTCGTCGTCGGCGGTGCGCATGCGTTCGATGTGGTGGACGAGGGTGCCGGGTGCGATGTCGAGCATGCGCGCGGTGTGACCGCTGGCCGGGATGACCTGGCGGATGAGCTCACGGGCGCCCGGTTCATAACCGCGCGCCCGCATGTCCTCGCTGTAGGAGGCCAGGACCAGGGACATCTCGATCTTGGGGCGGGCGACGAAGGTGCCCTTGCCGGGAACCCGGTAGATCTTGCCCTCGGCGACCAGGAGGTCGATGGTCTGGCGCACCGTCATCCGGGACAGGCCGTAGTCCACGCTGAGCTCGCGCTCGGAGGGGATCATGTCGTCCACACCCAGCCCCGCCGACGTGATCCGGTCCAGCAGCAGTTCGCGCAGCTGCACGTACTTCGGCATGGGATTGGTGGGATCGATCGACATGGGCGACCTTCTGTTCTGCGGTCGGGGTCGGGGTGGGGACGACCCTAGTGCCGTGTCGGCCGAGGTTCATCCCATCGCGGCGTTCGGCAGGGCGCCTCTCCGCTTTGGCGGAAAACCCACGTGGGAACCACCATGAGGGCTTCCCGCCGCCTTGCGACGCACCATCCTGAACGCCACTCCGTAACGGGCGAACCCCGACCGACGCGGCATTAGCGCGCGACCCGCCCTTACATTCGGGCTTCTCAGGGCAATTCGGCTGCGACTGGTATAGTCCGGACTAGACCATAGCCTCCGACTCCATGTCAATCCTCTGCCGACGACGTCGAGGCGAGCGTGGAACCACGGGCTCCCCGCCGTTCACCGACCTTCGGCGCGGCACCCGACGCCCGTCCAGGGCGACCCGTACACACCCTGGGAAGGTTGTTGCACATGACCACCACGACGAGCACGATGCGAGCGGAGATCGCCGAGCAGCCCGACGCTCTACGCCGCACCTTCGCCGAACTCCTCCCCCTGCGCGGGGAGATCGAGGCACTGGGCCGTCGCACCAAACACGTCCTCTTCATCGCACGAGGGTCCTCGGACAACGCCGCCGTCTACGGTGGTTACCTGCTCCAGGCCCACACCGGCCGGCTGGCCACCCTCGGCTCTCCGTCCATCGCGACCGAGTACGGGGCGAAGGTCGACCTGTCCGACGTCCTGGCGGTGGCCATCTCCCAGTCCGGCAAGACCGAGGAGATCGTCGAGACCATGCGCTGGGCCGCGAGTTGCGGCGCCCGGACCCTGGCCGTCACCAACGGCGCCGACTCGACTCTGGCCGACGAGGCCGACGTCGCCCTGGTCACCCGGGCGGGGAACGAGCTCTCGGTACCCGCCACCAAGACCTACAACTCCCAGCTGGCCGCTCTCGCGGTACTGGCTCTGGGATTGGGCGCCGACCTGGACCCCGGCGAACTCGACCTGGTCCCCCAGGGCATCGAGGAGACCCTCGCCGCGCCCACGGACGTCCTGGAGGAGATCGTCGAACGGATGGTCGCGGTGCGGGGCGCCGTGATCTCCGGACGCGGCATGGTCTACTCCACGGCCCTGGAGACCGCCCTGAAGCTCAAGGAGGCCTGCTACCTCCACGCGATGGGGATGTCCTACGCGGACCTGCTGCACGGACCCATCGCGGTCCTGGACCCGCGCACCCCGGCGGTCCTGGTCGCCTCACCCACCGGGCCGACCCTGCGGGGCACGGTCTCCCTGGCGGAGAAGGCACGCGCGGTCGGTGCCCCGGTGTTCGGCATCGGCGGTGGCAAGGCGTTGGCCGCCGCCAGTGACCTGTCCATCCCCGCCCCGGACGTGCCCGAGTGGGTTTCGCCGATGAACCTCATCGTTCCCGCCCAGTTGCTCACCGAGCACCTGGCCCGCCGTCTCGGCCACGACCCCGACGTCCCCCGCGGGCTCAACAAGGTCACCCAGACCTCCTAGGATCGCCCGGACACGCGCGTGGGCGCGGCCCCCGAGGGGACCGCGCCCACGCGCTCTTCGGTCAGGGAACCACCGGCTACTTGGCCGAGGCGTCCCCGTGGCACTTCTTGAACTTCTTGCCGGAGCCGCAGGGGCAGGGCGCGTTGCGCGCGGTGCCCGCGTACTCGTCGTTGGCCTCGCTGTGCCGTTCGACGGTGCCGTCCTCGCTGGGAGCCGAGTACTGCAACCGGCTGGGTCGGTCCTCGCCGAAGCCGGGAACCACCACGTCCTCGGCCGGAACCTCGGTGTCGGGGGCCTTGACCTCGGCGGCCTCCTCGTCCTCCGCCACCGCGGTGGCGACGGCGGTCGCGCTCGCGGTCCCCCCGCCGACCTTCGCGGCGGTCTGCGCGGCGGCGGTGGTGGTGAGGCTCGGCTCGGCCTTCTTCTGCACCTGGACCTCGACGTTGAAGAGGAAGCCGACCGACTCCTCCTTGATGGCCTCCAGCATCTGCTGGAACATGTCGAAGCCCTCGCGCTGGAACTCGATCAGCGGGTTGCGCTGAGCCATCGCGCGCAGGCCGATGCCCTCCTGGAGGTAGTCCATCTCGTAGAGGTGCTCACGCCACTTGCGGTCCATCACCTGGAGGATGACGCGGCGCTCGACCTCGCGCATGGCCTCCTCGCCCAGCTCGGACTCGCGGATCTCGTAGGCCGCCTTGGCGTCCTCGACGATGCCGTCGGCGATGAGCTCGGTGGTCAGCGTGTGGACGTCACCGTTCTGCTCGACGAACTCGTCGACGGTGAAGCTGATCGGGTAGACCTGCTTGAACGCCCGCCAGAGCTTGTCGAGGTCCCACTCGTCGGCGTCGCCACGGGCGGTCTCCTCGGTGACATAGCCGCGGAGCACCTCCTCCAGCATCTCGATGACCTGCTCGCGCAGGTCCTGGCCTTCCAGGACCTTGCGACGCTCGGCGTAGATCACCTTGCGCTGGCGGTTGAGGACCTCGTCGTACTTGAGGACGTTCTTTCGGATCTCGAAGTTCTGCGACTCGACCTGGCCCTGAGCGGAGGCGATCGCCTTGCTCACCATGCCGGACTCGATCGGCTGGTCGTCCGGGATGTTCAGCTGGTTCATGAACACCTCCAGACGGCTGGAGTTGAACAGGCGCAGCAGGTCGTCCTGGAGGGACAGGTAGAAGCGGGACATGCCCGGGTCACCCTGACGGCCGGAACGACCACGGAGCTGGTTGTCGATCCGGCGCGACTCGTGGCGCTCGGTGCCCAGCACGTACAGACCGCCGGCCTCGACGACCTTCTCGTGCTCCTCCTCGAACTCGGCCTTGGCCTTCTCCAGGGCGTCCGGCCAGGCCTCCTCGTATTCCTCCGGGGTCTCCAGCGGGCTCAGGCCACGGTTCTGGAGCTCCTCGTCGGCGAGGAAGTCGGGGTTGCCTCCGAGCATGATGTCGGTACCGCGACCGGCCATGTTCGTGGCGACGGTGACGCCGCCGAGCTTGCCGGCCCGGGCGATGATCGAGGCCTCACGGGCGTGGTTCTTCGCGTTGAGGACCTCGTGCGGGACGCCTTCGCGCTTGAGCATCCGGGACAGCAGCTCGGACTTCTCCACGCTGGTGGTACCGACGAGGACGGGCTGGCCCTCCTCGTGACGCTCGGCGATGTCCTCGGCCAAGGCCTGGAACTTGGCGTCCTCGTGCTTGTAGACGACGTCCTTGACGTCCTCACGGATCATCGGCTTGTTGGTGGGGATGGGCACCACGCCGACGCCGTAGGTCTGGGTGAACTCCGCCGCCTCGGTCTGGGCGGTACCGGTCATGCCGGCGAGCTTCTCGTAGAGGCGGAAGTAGTTCTGGAGCGTGACCTTGGCGAGAGTCTGGTTCTCGTCCTTGATCTTGACGCGCTCCTTGGCCTCGATGGCCTGGTGCATGCCCTCGTTGTAGCGGCGTCCCGCCAGGACACGGCCGGTGAACTCGTCGACGATGAGCACCTCACCGTCCTTGACGATGTACTCCTTGTCCTTGCGGTACAACTCCTTGGCCTTGAGGGAGTTGTTGAGGAAGCTGATCAGCGGGGTGTTGACGGCCTCGTAGAGGTTGTCGATGCCCAGCCAGTCCTCGACCTTGGCCACACCGGACTCGGTGATGCCGACGGTGCGCTTCTTCTCGTCGACCTCGTAGTCCTCCTCCGCCTTCAGGCGGGGAGCGATCTTGGCGAACTCGGAGTACCAACGGGAGTTCTGCTCGGAGGGGCCGCTGATGATGAGCGGGGTCCGCGCCTCGTCGATGAGGATGGAGTCGACCTCGTCGACCAGGGCGAAGTAGTGCTCGCGCTGGACCGTGTCCTTGAGCGACAGCGCCATGTTGTCGCGCAGGTAGTCGAAACCGAACTCGTTGTTGGTTCCGTAGGTGATGTCGGCCTTGTAGGCGTTGCGGCGGGCCTCCGCGCTCATCTGCGGGCCCACCACGTCGACCTCCAGCCCCAGGAACTGGTAGATGCGGCCCAGGTTCTGGGCGTCGCGTCGGGCGAGGTAGTCGTTGGTGGTGATGACGTGGGCGCCCTTGCCGGCCAAGGCGTTGAGGTACACCGCGAGGCTTCCGGTCAGGGTCTTGCCCTCACCGGTCTTCATCTCGGCGATGTTGCCCAGGTGCAGGGCGGCCGCGCCCATGACCTGGACGTCGAAGGCGCGTTGGCCCAAGGTGCGCTTGGCCGCCTCGCGAACCGTCGCGAAGGCCTCCGGGAGCAGGTCGTCCAGGGACTCCCCGTCCTCGTGGCGTTCCTTGTACTCCTGGGTCAGGGCGCGCAGCTCGTCGTCACTCAGATCGACGAAGTCGTCCTCAAGGAGGTTGACCTGATCTTTGTACTTATTGAGCCGGCGCAGGATCTTTCCTTCACCCGCGCGCAGGAGCTTGTCGAGTATGCCTGGCACTTCCTATGCGCTCCTCGCAGATCGCGGTCGTCTCCACTTTCGGTGGAGGGTCAGATCTTGGCCCGCTGACCGCACTCGTTTTCTCGTGGGAGGTCAGGGGATAACCCCTGGGTCCTCGGGCCTACATCCTAGAGGAACCCGACCGGCTCCCCGTCCTATCGACAAACGAGTTGGACGGGGGTGGATGTTCCCGCCATTTTGATGATGTTCGTGCAGACTCGCGCATTTCTTCGGGTAGTGCAACGGGTACAGGGTGTTCCGAACGCGGTTTCGTGCTCACACGTTCCGCGCGACGACGCCCGACCGGAAAGGCACCACCGAGGGAGGAGCCATGCGAGCCGGCAGGAAGCACGAAGGGGCCACGGCCCGAGACTTCGAGGACGAGCGTCCACCGGGGCCTCGAACTCCGGCCGACGCGATCGAGTCCGCGATCGAGAACCCGCACGGGAGACGCCCCCGCCCCTCCGAGGAGGACGATCCCGCGCTCGCCTGGGAGCGGCACCACCCCGGTGACGACGAACAGAGACGCCGAGGACGCATCCGGGGGTTCCAGCGCCAAGGCGGCTCGCTGGCGCCGAGCAGCGGTCACCGTGGCAGCGCGGCCTCATGGATCGTCGTGGCGCTCGCCTGCGTGGGCTTCGCCCTGGGCGGCCTGGCGATCGTCCTGGGCGGGTCCCCGTGGCTGTTGGTGGTGGGCGGTCTGCTGATGCTGGCCGCGCTGGCGGTGGCGGTGTCCTGCGACATCCTCTCCGACGTGGTGCTGGATCCGCCGCGCGTGGAGTCGGAGGAACCACACCAGACGCCGCTGCACCGCATCAAGCAGTCCACCGAGGAAGAGCGAACCGAGGGTTCCGAGGGTTAGGGGAGCGAAGGCCGGCCTCGGCCGCTTCGGAGGTCCGGCGAGGGGCCACCACCGGACCTTCCCCGCAGGAACGCGGCGGGCCCGGACGGGCCCGCCGCGACCGCTACGTCCTCACCTCCGGCGTGTTCGGATCCGAGGGCGAGGCCACGATTGCGCTAGTCGACCAGTCGCAGGACTCCGTAGTTGAAGCCCTTCCGGCGGTAGACGACGCTCGGGGTGTCCTTGACCTCGTCGTGGAAGAGGTAGAAGTCGTGGCCGATCAGCTCCATCTCCATCAACGCCTGGTCGATACTCATCGGCTTGGCCCGGTGGAACTTCTCCCGCACGATCACGGGAACGTCCCCTTGGGTGTCGAGTTCGACGAACTCGTCGGAGAAGCGGCCGTCGACCTCGACGCCGTCGATCTCCTCGTCCCCGCTGCGGCGGGCAGGGGGCGCCGTTCCACCGGTCGGGGCGAGTGAGGGCAGGTCTCCTGGGAGGTCGGCGGTCGCGGCCGCCACGGAGACGGGAGTGCGGTTGCCGCGGTGGACCTTGCGGCGGTCCGCGGACTTGCGCAGACGGGCCTCGACCTTGTCGAGGGCGAGGTCGAGGGCTCCATGGCGGTCCACGGAGGCGGCCTCGCTCCTGATGACCGGGCCGTCGGAGTGGATGGTCAGTTCAACCCGCTCGCGGACGTCGGCGAGCTTGGGGTTGCGCTCCTGGGACACCTCCACATCGACGCTCATGCCCTTGCGCTCCCACTTGGAGAGCCTGTCGAGCTTGGTCTCGACATGCTGTCGGAACTTCTCACTCACACCGGTGCGTCGACCCTTGACGATGATGTCCATAGGACCCCCTTCATCGCATGGCCGTCGTGAAGGCGACGGCCAGGCTGGTTCTACTCCCTCCCCGGGTAGGGAGGGGTGTGACGCGTCGACCCCCTTCCGTCGGCGGCGCGAGCCGGTGCACGGCCCGCTTGAAAGTGCGTATACCCATCAGGGACAGGGTCATCACCCGCCCCAAGGACATGATTGCCCGGAGCCGGTGAGCTGCGAATAAGGACCTTCCACGGGTTTAGGACATGTCCGGGCAAGTCGCCTGAATCGGTCATGAGAACCCGCGGTGGGAAAGGTGCGCGGACCCCGGTGAAGTACCCGACACGAACGTCGGTACGGTCGGGACGAAGGATGTCGGAAACGACGGGACGACCGCGATCGCGGGACGCCGCGAGGATCGCGAGAAAGCCGTCCCGGTCCTGGGAACGGTAGGGGGCCCACGCCCACGGGATCTTCACCCCGGACACGTCGGACCCCCGCACGTCGGCATGCCACCCGTCCGGCCGACCTGGTCTTCGTCCCCACATCCGCCTGCTGAGAGTGTCGCCGCTCTTGATCGCGACTACTGCTCTTCTCCCTGTCATGAGGGACATCGGGACCCTCCGCGGGGCAGGGCTTACCTCTAAGGCGCACCGTGATCGGTCGACGAAAAGTCGCCTTACGTGGGCCGTTTCGCCTGCGCCTGGCATCGGCTTGCCGGAGGAGCTCCCCGGTTTTCCCGGAGGCTCAGAGATTCCGACGCAACCACGGACCCGGACGGGTGCCATACCTGGACCGTAACCTGTCCGGGCCCGTATGTCAGGTGGAGAACCGGCCCTCGACCCACCCCTCAGGCCCGCAAAGCCTTACAGAAAGGCATCTTTCGCCTG
The DNA here is from genome assembly GCF_040635885.1 of Nocardiopsis sp. NPDC006832. Classification (NCBI taxonomy): domain Bacteria; kingdom Bacillati; phylum Actinomycetota; class Actinomycetes; order Streptosporangiales; family Nocardiopsidaceae; genus Nocardiopsis; species Nocardiopsis sp. NPDC006832. Next base: position 131,514 of record NZ_JBEYLC010000001.1, read on the forward strand.
TTCAGGGGGGTTTGTAAAACCTTGGTCCTCGAACATTGCCCGCGCCCGAAGTCGGCCGCTCCGACGCCCGTCCCCGCTCCGCCAGCACGACCGCGCCCAGGACCCGGGCGCCCTCCGCCCGCAGGACTCGGGCCGCCTCCGTGAGCGTCGCCCCGGTGGTGAGGACGTCGTCCACGATCACGACCGATCGGCCGGCCGGTTCGACCCGCCCACCGTGTTCGAGTCGGGCGAGTGGGCGGGCCGTGAACACCCCGGCCCGGTTGGTCAGGCGTTGTGCCCGCCCCAGTCCCACCTGAGGTCCGACCGGGCGCCGGTACGCGAGGACGGGTGCCGTTCCGGCCGCCCCGGAGGGGCCCGCGCCGCGGACGCACTCCCGCGTCAGCCGCGCCACCCGACCGCTTCCCGCTCTGGTGCCCCAGCGGCCCGGGACCGGAACGAGCAGCACGTCCGGACCGGCACGACCCGAGGCCCACAGTGTCCTGGCGAGTCTCTCCCCCAGCACACCGGCCAGCCGCCCGTCACCGTGTTCCTTGTAGGCGAGCAGGACCCGACGTTCCCGCCCCGCGTGCCCGCCCGCCGCCCAGGTCGGTGGGCATCCCCTCCGTGGCACGCAGGGGCGCGGCCTCTGGGCGAGCAACGTCCGGCAGTCGGGGCACAGCGGGCCGTGGGGCGCGGAGCAGCCCGCGCAGCGCTGTGGCAGTAGGAGGTCGAGAAGTGCGGTGAGGAGGGCCGACAGGTGGTGCACGAGCCCGGACGACAGGCCCGGTAGCCACCCCCGTGAGGGTGCGCCGTCTTGGTCCATGCCCTCAAGGGTGCGGGACCGGGCACCGCTCCACCAGTGCCGACTTCGAACCTGTGGACAACTCGGCGCCCCACCGCCGTCGGGCCATGCGCGTTCGTCTGTTCGGTGGGTCAGCCCGGGAAGGTGGGCGCCCCGCCCTCGACGACGTTCTGCCAGTTCAGCGGGTCATTGGAGGCCCAGATGTTGCCGTCGTCGGAACCGGCGAGCAAGGGCTGTCCGGGCGCTCCGGAGATGGTGACCATGCCCGCGGCGGGGGTGCCCGCGCTGGCCGCGGGGGTGCCGCCGTCCAGCGCCACCAGCATCGCCTGGTGCGTGCCACCGTCCCTGCTGCCCAACACCACCAACTGGTCGCTGGAGCGCCAGGCGACCGCGGTGACGTCCTCCAGCTCCTGGGCGAGGGTGATGAACTCGCCCACGGAGACCTGACCGTCGCGGTCGTCGACCACCCGGCCGACCTTGAGCGCTCGTTCACCGTCCTGTTCGGTGATGACCACCGCGCGCGCACCGTCCCGAGAGATCCGGAAACTCACCAGGGAGTGATCGCGCAAGCCGCTCACCTGGGCGCGGACGACCTCGTCGCCGTCACGGAGCATCCACAGGGCGCTGTCACCCGGTTCGGGCGGTTCCTCGGCTCCCGATCCGCTGAGGTTCGGGTCCCCTTCGGGCTCCCGACCCGCGCCCTCCTCTTCGTCCTCGCCCTCTTCGTCCTCATCCTTGGTCTCCTCCACCACCCAGAGGTTGTTGTCGATGTCCCAGGACAGGTCGGTGAACAGACCCTCGTCGAGGACCTCCTGGGTCTGGGCTCCCGGATTGGCGAGGCTGGTGACGACCTCGCTCCCGCCGAGGGTGATGCCGGCGATGGTGCTCTGGTCGAGCGAGACCGCGAACCGGTCCAGCGTCTGGTCACCGCGGCCGAGCGGGCCGGGGACCGGTTCGGCGTCGCCGAAGTTCTCGGCGGTCCAGTCGGAGGCCGACCACAGCTGCCCCTCGTGGGTGTAGTAGCCGCGGATGTCGGAGGAGGTCGCCCCGGGACTCACCCTGGCCCACAGGTCGCTGCCGGGGCGCGGCCGATCGGCGCTCTCCCCGTCGGAATCGGGGAAGGCGACCTCTTCGCCGTTGACCTTGAGGGTGAACTCCTGGACCTCGGGCAGTTGGCGCAGCGTCCAGGCGATCTGGGCCGCCATGTCGTACTCGTCGATCTCGGCGACGCCGCTGACGTTGATCACCGCGTGCTGGGCGTCGACCTCCAGCCGGGTGGTGGCCTCCTCGGGGAACGCGGAGGACACCGCGGGCGCGAGCCAGTCGGTGGGGCCGGCGATGAGCTTGCGGAGCAGCCGCTCGGCCGGCTGGTCCGGGCTCACCGGCAGGTAGACCGGGTCTGGGACCAGGGCCGTGCGCTCGGCGTTGAAGTAGTAGAGGTTGAACGGTCGATGGGTGCGTTCGATGTCGAGCGCGCTCAGCAGCAGTTCGTCCGGCAGGTCCTGGATCCGCCACTCGCCCTCGGGGTCGCCGTCCTCCCGGGCCAGGGTGAACGTCTCCTCCAGGAGGGTGGCCGAGGACTGGGTGGGGACGTACTTGCCGCTCTCGTCGATGGTCGCCACCAGGTTGCTGCGCACCAGGACGCGGGCGGTGAGGCCGTCGTTGCTGATCTCGGCGTCGAAGTCGGCGGCGTCGAGGTCGTTGAACACGCTCACGCCGCCGTCGGGGGACCACGTCCCAGCGGTCTCGGGCAGCATGTAGCTGCGCGCCGCCTTGTGGTCCTCCTCGAAGCTGCCCATGTCCTTGAGGAATCCGTCGACCAGACCCTCGGGGGCCACTCCGGGCTGTGGGCCGGCGGGCAGCAGCCGCACGTAGCCGTCATAGGGGTCGCCGGAGACGTCGCCGCCCTCGCCGGGGACCACCGGGCCGGTCATGGGGACGGTGGCGCACGCCGCGAGCGTCACGCAGGCGAGCGCGGCGGCTCCCAGGCTCCGTGTGGCCCGGGACGACCACCGCGGGGCCCTCACGCCCGGTTGTGGCGTCCTCGGGGACCACGCGACCGTTCGTGCCTTCTGGCTCACGGTGCCTCCTCGTCTTCGGTGCCACCGCGCACCTTGGCGGACGTTTCACCCGGGGCGGTGAAGTTGTTACGGCCCAAGGCGATCTCCGGTGGTACCAGCGGCAGCGGAGAACCGCGCAGTTCGGTGCCGGAGCGTCGAGGCAGGGACAACCGGAACTGGGATCCCTGGCCGGGCATGCCCCACGCCTGGAGCCAACCGCCGTGCAGGGTGGCGTCCTCCTTGGCGATGGGCAGTCCGAGGCCGGTGCCTCCGGTGGTGCGCACCCGGGAGTAGTCGGCCCGCCAGAAGCGGTCGAAGCACAGGTGCTCCTCCCCCTCCTTGAGACCCACACCGTAGTCGCGCACGGCCACGGCGATGGCGTCGCGGTCGCCGGCGGCGGCGACCACGACGTCGCGGCCCTCACTGTGCTCGATGGCGTTGACCACCAGGTTGCGCAGAATGCGGTTGATGCGTCGGGTGTCGAACTCGGCCATGCAGGGTTCGGCGGGCAGTCGCAGGATCACCTTGATCCCACGGCGTTCGGCGATCTGCTCGGCGTCGCCGACCGCCTTCATCACCGAGTCCCGGATGTCGGAGGACTCGATTCCCAGGGTGGCCGCTCCCGCGTCGTGTCGGCTGATCTCCAACAGGTCCGAGAGCAGTTCCTCGAAGCGTTCCACCTGGCTCTGGAGGAGTTCCACGGAACGTCGGTGGGAGCCGTCGAGCTCCTCTCGATCGTCGAAGAGCAGGTCACCGGCCATGCGGATGGTGGTGAGCGGGGTGCGCAGTTCGTGCGAGACGTCGGAGACGAACTGCCGCTGCACCTTGGACAGCTCCTCCAGCTCCTGGATCTTCTCCTGGAGGTTGCCCGCCATGTCGTTGAAGGACATCGAGAGCCGGGCGATGTCGTCCTCGCCCCGCACGGTCATGCGTTCGGAGAGGTCGCCCGAGGCGAGTCGTTCGGCCGACTGCGCCGCGGAGCGAACCGGGGCGACCACCATGCGGGTGACCATGAACGCGATGAACCCGAGGAGGACCACGAGCAGGACGCCGACGAGCGCGACCGTGTTCTGGACCAGGTCCAGGATCTCCTGCTCGTGTTGGAGCGGGAACACGTAGTAGAGCTCGTAGGCGTGGGTGAGTTGGGCTCCCACGACCAGCGCGGGTTCGACGGAGCCGTCCTCGGTCTCGATCCGCGTGTACGTGTGGTACTGCTGGTCGGGCACTTCGGAGTGGCGGACCTGTTCGACCAGGCGTTCGGGCACGCTCTCGTTGACGGTGTCCTCGTCGACGGTCGCCCAGCCTCGTTCGTCGCTGACCGAGGGCAGCACGATGACGCCGTACAGCCCGGTCTCACCGCTGCGGCTGGTCAGCTCGCGCGCGATGTTGTTGAGCAGGCGGTCGCGGTCGCTGGTCTCGTTCTCCTGCAGTTCCGCCACGGCGTAGCTGAGGCCGGCGCGGTGGTCGTTGACCGCCCCGTTCACCTTGGCCTCCAATAGTCCGCCGCGGACCTCGGAGATGAGGACGTAGCTCAGTCCCACCAGGACGAGCAGGGACAGGACCAGGGTCGTACTGATGACCCGCAGGTACAGCGAACGGCGCCAGTTGGTGTGCGCCCCGCGCACCAGTGCGCGCGCGGCGTGCTGGGCGAGGAGGTAGGCGCGGGTCAGGCCCGAGTTGGATTCGCTCGGGGCGTCCTCGGACGCGGGCAGCCCTGAGGAGGGGACCGGCCGTTCCCCTTCGGGGTCGGCCTGCCGCCCCTCCTCGGGTTCGGACACGGTCATGGGGTTCTCGGTCGGATCAGGCGGTACCGGCCTTGTAGCCGACACCGCGTACGGTCACGACGACCTCGGGGTGCTCGGGGTCCTTCTCGATCTTGGCGCGCAGGCGTTGCACGTGCACGTTGACCAGGCGCGTGTCGGCGGCGTGCCGGTAGCCCCAGACCTGTTCGAGCAGCACCTCGCGGGTGAACACCTGACGCGGCTTGCGGGCCAGGGCGACCAGCAGGTCGAATTCGAGCGGGGTGAGACTGATCTGTTCGCCGTCGCGGCGCACGGCGTGCCCGGCGACGTCGATGTTGATGTCGCCGATCTGCAGGACCTCGGGGGCGGGCTCCTCGGTGCGGCGAAGACGCACCCGCACGCGGGCCACCAGTTCCTTGGGTTTGAAGGGCTTGACGATGTAGTCGTCGGCCCCCGACTCAAGGCCCAGCACCACGTCGACGGTGTCGCTCTTGGCCGTGAGCATGACGATGGGCACCCCGGACTCGGCGCGGATCTGACGGCACACGTCGATGCCGTCGGCCCCGGGAAGCATCAGGTCGAGGAGGACCAGGTCGGGCTTGGTCTCGCGGAAGGCCTCCAGGGCCTTGTCCCCGTCGTGGACGAACGAGGGTTCGAACCCCTCACCCCGCAGTACGATCCCCAGCATCTCGGCGAGGGCGAGGTCATCGTCGACAACCAGTACACGTCCCTTCATCGGTGTGTCCGGCGCCGTAGGGCCGGCGTCACCCTGGGGCGACGCGGGGTTTTCGGCGCCTACTCCTCTCTCCTGGAACACTCAAGCGGCGTCAGTGGTTCGGTCCCCGTGATCCCGGTTCGGGATCGTCGGGAACCGCGTTACGTCTTCTCCAACCTTGCCGGCTATGGCCAGGGTTGGAAGAGCGGTCAACGGTGTTGGGCCCTTTTGGCCTGCTTTCGACCACCGGCGGTGTCGCCCCTGGCCAGGAAGACCTGGAAGGCTACGTGACTTGGCCGGTTGGTAACAGAAAGCATACAAAAGGAATGAAGTGCGTCGGTTGGCATGGGACACACTCCGAGGCCACTGAAGAGCGGTGGGACCGACCGGTAGGTTGGTTTCCGACAGATCAGAATTGGCGCGAATACGCTCGCGCAGAGTAACCGAACCTCACGGAGGGCGGAACGGATGAGCCAGGAGGACGGCCACCGGGACACGTCCGGGGAGAGCCCGGACGGCACCGAGGAACAGCGGTCGCCCGACTCCGGGAGCTCCGGCGGGTCCGAGCGGCCGGCCCCGGGTTCCCCCGACCAGGGTCCCGCGGCCCCCGGATGGGCCGCTCCGGGGCAGGGGGCGACGCCTCCTCCCACGGGGACCGATGACCCGGGCCTCGCACAGCCCGCACAGCCCGGGCACGGCGAACAACCCGCCTATGGGCAGCCGTCCTACGGGCCACCGCCCGGGTACGTCCCGCCCGCACAGCCCGGCCACGGCGGGCATCCCCCCTACGGACAGCACTACGGACAACAGCCTTCCTACGGGCCACCGCCCGGGAGCGTCCCGCCCGGTGTCCCGGGTTACGGCGTTCCCCCCGGATACCCGCCCGGCAACGGCCCCCAGGGCGGCCACGGATACGGCCCCGGGCGACCCAACGCCCCCAAGCCAGGTGTGGTGGCGCTGCGGCCCATGAGCCTCGGTGACATCTTCAACGGGGCGTTCAGCTACGTCCGCAACAACCCGAAGACCACCATGGGGTCGGCCCTCGTCGTCATGGCGTTGGCGACCATCCTCAGCTCGATCGCCTCGACGCTCTTCCTGAACGACTACACCACGTTCCTGGACGAGGTCATGGCCGATCCGATGGCCGTCGACCCGAACGCGCCGCTCTTCCCGTCCTCTCCGCTGGTCATGGGCCTCATGTACCTCGGCGAGCTGATCGTCTACCTGGGCGCGGCGATCCTGCTCGGCCTCCTGGCGGCGGTCGCGGGCATGGCGGTCCTCGGTCACAAGCTCACCCCGAAGCAGGCGTGGGAGGCCGCCCGCGGCCGAATCGGCGCCATCATCGGCCTCTCCCTGTTGAAGCTGCTCCTCGGGTTCGTCATCGGCGTGGTGTTCTTCCTCGCGATGTTCGTCGCGATCCTCGTCGGCGTCATGGTCGGCTACTCCTCCGGTGGTGGGGCCGGAGTGGCCGTCGGACTGCTGGTCGGCCTGCTCGCGGCGGTCGCGGTGATCGCGCCCGCGATGTGGATCTGGATCCGGCTGTACTTCGCCATGCCGATAGTCGTGCTGGAGCGGATCGGTCCCTTCCAGGCCATCGCGCGTTCCTGGCGCCTCTCGCGGGGCGGTTGGTGGCGCACCCTGGGCTACTGGATCCTTACCGGGCTCATCGTCATGCTGGTGCAGATGGTCCTGAGCGGCCCGGTGGCTCTGATCACCGGTGTCATCAGCGTGGCCGCTCCCGAGGCCGCCTGGCTCACGATCCTCGCCGGAGCGATCACCTACCTGCTCACCGTGCTGATCTACGCGGTCACCCAACCGTTCGTGGCCGGGGTGAACACCCTGCTCTACGTCGATCTGCGGATGCGCCGTGAGGGGCTCGACCTGAAGCTGCACCAGGTCGCCCAGCGGGGCGGGTCGAGCGGCCCGGAGATCTACCTGCCGGAGCCGCGCGCGTGAGGCCGGCGACGTTCGCGCCCCTGGAGGTGAGCCGGGACGAGGGGCGACGCCGCGCCATCGAGGAACTCTCCGACCCGCTCTACGGTGAGCACGAACCCTCGATCATCGATCGCTTCCTGGCCTGGCTGGGAGAGTGGTTCGACGCCCTGATCGCCGCCGGTGAGGGGTACCTGCCCGGTTGGGTCTGGGCCGCCCTGATCCTGCTCATCGTGGCGATCGCCGTGATCGTGCTGGTCGTGTACCTGCGACCGAGGCGCAACCTCCGTATCGACGCCCTCGTCCACGAGGGAGCCGTCCGCTCGGCGGCCGACCACCGCGCCGCGGCCGAACGACACGAGACCGCCGGCGAGTTCGCCCAGGCGGTCATGGAACGACTGCGCGCCATCAGCGTGGACCTGGAGGACCGGACCATCATCGCTCCCCGGGCCGGGCGCACCGCCACCGAACTCGCGGCCGAGGCCTCCGACGTACTGCCGGGAGAGGCCGAGGAGCTGCGCGAGGGCGCCCGCATCTTCAACGACGTGGTCTACGGCGACCGGGTCGCCACCGCGGACTCCGCCCGCATCCTGCGCGAACTGGACGTTCGGCTCAGCGCCGCCCGTCCGGTGCTCGCCGAGGGCGAGACCGTGGAGGGGACACGATGACGGCGACCGCTCCGGCCTCCCCCGAGTCCGCGACCCGAGAACGGCCCCGTCCCGGGAACGACTCCGGAGCCCGACGACTGTGGCGCTCGGTCCGTGTCCCGGCGGCCCTGGTCTCCGCCCTGCTCCTGGTGGGGGTCCTGCTGTCCCTGGGCGGCGAACAGTTCCCCTCCGGCCACCTTGAGCCGGGCAGCCCCGAACCCGATGGGGCGCGGGCCCTCGCCCGGCTCCTGGGCGAGGAGTCCGACGTCACCGTGGCGCGTGACTCCACGTCCGCGGCGCGGGCCGTGGAACGCGCGGGTGAGGACACCGTGCTGCTGGTCTTCCTCGACCATCGGTTGCTGCCCGAGGAGCTGGACACACTCTCCGAGCTGGGCACGGACACCGTGCTCGTGCGGCCCTCGCTGCGTTCCCTGGGGGCGTTCGCGCCGGGAACCGACGTGACCGGGCGGGCCGACGACGAGGAGTCCCTCGAACCGGAATGCGCGCTGCCCGCCGCCGATTCCGCGGGGTCCGCCGAGGTCGGCGGTGAGCTGTACTCCGCGAACGAGGACGTGGTCGCCCAGGCCTGCTACCCGTCCGACGACGGGTCCGCGCTGATGAGGGTGGATTCTCCGCACGGAGGCACCACCACCGTGGTCGGCACCGGTGCCTTCCTGTCCAACCGCGACCTGGACGCCGACGGCAACGCCGCCCTGGCCCTGAACCTGGCGTCGGCGGAGAACGTCGTGTGGCTGCGCCCGGACGCCCCCGAGGAGGTCGGCGGCTCCGACATCGTCGACCTTCTCCCGGGCGGACTGCTGTGGTCCACGGTGCCCCTCGCCCTGACGCTGCTGCTGCTCGCCCTCTGGCGGGGCCGGCGGATGGGCGCCCTGGTCCAAGAGTCGCTGCCCGTCGTGGTGCGCGCCTCGGAGACCACCGAGGGGAGGGCCGGGCTGTACCGGTCGCGCAACGCGCGGGACCGGGTGGCGGCCGCGCTGCGCAACGGTTTCCTGGAACGTTCGGTGCCCAAGCTGGGACTGAACGCCGACTCCGGCTCGCAGACCGTGGTGGCGACGCTGGCCGCGCGAACCGGGGACGACCCGCGTCACTTGGAACAACTGCTGTACCCGGGGCCGAACGACCCGTACGTGGCCGATGACGCCGCCATGCTCGGGCTCGGCGAAGCGTTGGACGGGCTCGCCCGGAAGCTGCGATGACCCGCGGCACCGGGCGACGCACCGAAGGACCGGGACCGAAGGGTCGCGCGGTTCTCCCCAGACCAGAACCGACAAGGGATCGAGAGAGGTAGACGGCACGTGAGCGCGTTCACACCCGAGGCACTGCCCTCCGCCGACGAGGCACGGGCGGCACTGACCGCCCTGCGCCGTGAGGTGGCCAAGGCCGTCGTGGGCCAGGACGAGACGGTGACCGGCCTGGTCGTGGCACTGCTGTGCCGGGGCCATGTCCTGTTGGAGGGTGTGCCCGGTGTCGCCAAGACACTGCTCGTGCGCACGGTCTCCGCCGCACTGTCCCTGGACAACAAGCGGGTCCAGTTCACCCCCGACCTGATGCCCGGCGACGTGACCGGGTCACTCGTCTACGACCAGCACACGGCGAAGTTCGAGTTCATGAAGGGCCCGGTCTTCACCAACCTGCTGCTGGCCGACGAGATCAACCGGACGCCGCCCAAGACCCAGGCCTCCCTGCTGGAGGCCATGGAGGAACGTCAGGTCACGGTGGAGGGCGCCCCGGTGGCGCTACCGGACCCGTTCATGGTGGCGGCCACCCAGAACCCCGTGGAGTACGAGGGCACCTACCCGCTGCCCGAGGCCCAGCTGGACCGGTTCCTGCTCAAGGTGACGATCCCGCTGCCCGAACGCCACTCGGAGATCGACATGCTCGGCAGGCACGCCGCCGGGTTCGACCCGGGCGACCTGGCCGCCGCCGGCGTGACCGCGGTCGCGGGGGCGGCCGAACTGCGGGCGGCCCGCGAGGCCGTCGCGCAGGTACGGGTGGCCCCCGAGGTCCTCGGTTACATCGTGGACCTGTGCCGGGCCACCCGCTACTCGCCGTCCCTGCGGTTGGGCGCCTCCCCTCGTGGCGCCACGGCGCTGCTGCGCACCAGCCGGGCCTGGGCCTGGCTGTCGGGGCGTGACTACGTGACCCCGGACGACGTCAAGGCCCTGGCCAAGGGCACCCTGCGGCACCGGATCGGACTGCGCCCGGAGGCCGAACTGGAGGGCGCCACCACGGATGGGATCCTGGACGGCGTGCTCGCCTCCGTCCCGGTGCCGCGCTGATGGTGGTCACCGGCCGGGCCGTGCTCTTGGCGCTCCTCGCGACGTGCGCGGTGGCGATCTCCGGTCAGATCGGTGAGCCCGTCACCTACATCGCCGTGGGCCTGGTGGTGCTGCTCATCGTGCTGGACGTTGGGTTGGCGACCTCCCCTCGCCGGATGCGGCTGTCCCGGGAAGGCGACACCTCGTTGCGGCTGGGCGACTCCGCTTCGGTCTCGGTCCTGGTGGGCAACCCGACCAAGCGCCGGCTGCGCGGTTCGGTGCGCGACGCCTGGCCGCCCAGCTCGCACAGCACGCCCAAGGCACGGCCTCTTCGGGTGGCGGCGGGTGAACGACGGCGGGTCACGACCACCCTCACCCCGACCCGGCGCGGCGACGCCCGGTCCGCCGGGGTCACGGTTCGCAGCGTCGGCCCGTTGGGGCTCGCCGGGCGTCAGGCCACCCTCCAGGCTCCGTGGACCGTGCGGACGCTGCCGCCGTTCCACAGCCGCAGGCACCTGCCGGGCAAGCTGTCCCGGCTGCGCGAGTTGGAGGGACAGCACACCGCGATGGTGCGTGGTCAGGGCAGCGAGTTCGACTCACTGCGCGACTATGTACCCGGGGACGACGTCCGGTCCATCGACTGGCGTGCCACGGCCCGCAACGACGGTGTGGTGGTGCGGACCTGGCGTCCCGAACGCGACCGGCGCATCCTCATCGTGTTGGACACCGGACGCACCTCCGCCGGACGCGTGGGCGACACCCCTCGGCTGGACCACGCCATGGACGCGGCCCTGCTGCTCACCGCGCTGGCCGGCAAGGCGGGCGACCGGGTGGACTTCATGGCCTATGACCGGGTCGTCCGCGCCCAGGTGAGGGCCTCGGGCAAGGGCAGCCAGGTGCATCGGGTCGTGGAGGCCATGGCGCCGTTGGAGGCCGAGCTGGTGGAGTCGGACCCCGCGGGGTTGGTCAGCACGGTGCTCTCCCAGGGCCGCAGTCGCCGGTTGGTGGTGTTGTTGACCGACCTCAACGCGACCGCCCTCGAAGAGGGTCTGTTGCCGCGTCTGCCGCTGTTGTCCTCGCACCACCTGTTGTTGGTGGCGGGGATCAAGGACCCGAAGGTGGAGGAGATGGCGACCGAACGGGGTAGCGCCGCCGCGCTGTACCGGGCGGCCTCCGCCGAACGCACCATGAGCGAGCGACACCGGATCAGCGCGGAACTGCGCCGGATGGGCGCCGAGGTGGTCGACGCCGACCCCGAGCGCATCGCCCCGGCCCTGGCCGACGCCTACATCAACCTCAAGGCCCAAGGCCGGTTGTAGCACCCGGACTCGAAAGGAGGCGCTCCCGTACGGGGGCGTCTCCTTCGTGCACTATGGGGACATGGCCTCACCCCCTGACGCCCACAACTCCGCCCACGGCGCCGTCCACGGGCAACTGATCCAGTCCCGTGACATCCACGGCGACGTCAACGTGTACTCCCCTCAGGCGCCCGCCACCGTCGCGGACGTGTCGCTGGACCCTCCGCGTCTCGCCACCGCCGTACGAGGGCGTGACGGGCTTTTGGAGGCCCTCCGGGACGCGATGGCGCCCGGGGCGCCCGAGCCACATGTGCTCACCGGGCCCGGCGGGTTCGGCAAGACCACCGTGGCGGCGGCCCTCGCCGAGCACGCCCGCACCGAGGGGTGGACCGTGTTCTGGGTGCGGCCGGACGCGATCCTGCCGAGCATGCTGGAGATCGCCGTGGAACTGGGCGCCTCGCGCACCGAGGCCGAGCAGGTGAAGGGCGCCCCTCGATCGGCTGCCCGCTGGGTCTGGCGACACCTCGACGCCGCTCCCCATCCCTGGCTGCTGGTAATCGACAACGCCGACCGCCCCGAGCTGCTGGACCCGGAGAACCGCCCGGGCGAACAGCGGGGTTGGATGCGCTCCAGCCCCGGAGGATTCGTCCTGGTCACCAGCCGCGTGAACGACCCCGCGCTCTGGGCTCCGGCGAAGGTGCACCGAGTGGAGATTCTGACCCACCAGGCCGCGAGGTCGGCGTTGAGCGACCACGCCGGGGCCGAAGACATACCCGGGGCCGAGGCCCTCGCCGAACGCCTCGGTGGCGTGCCGATCGCCCTGGCACTGGCCGGACGCATCCTCGCCACCCATGGGTTGCTGTTCCCCGACGCCTGGTCGCTGCTGGAACGGTTGAAGGACGATGTCACCGGCCTGGACAGACTCGCCTCCCCGTTGATCGCCGGAACGAGCAGCGAGCGCGAGCTGCTCTCGGGGGTCTGGAGCCTGTCCTTGCGACTGGTCGGCGAGCGTTTCCCTCAGGCCGAACGGCTACTCGAGTTCCTGGCTCTCCTAGGACCCGAAGGCATGCACGTGTCCGTGCGCAGGCTTCCGATCTCCGCGCTTCGGGGCGGTCTCCTCGACGATCCCGCGTCCCCCTTGGACGAGGCGACCCTGGCCCGTTCGATCAACGCCTTGATCGTCCAAGGACTGGTCCGGTCGAGCCTTGACAGGGGTGAGCCGGCGGTACACCTGCACCCCCTCGTGGCGGAGACCGTGTCGGCGGGTCTCACCTCGTCGGACGCACCGCTCATCGACGAGGTCACCTCACTCCTGTTCCGGCAGAACGGACGTGACCCGTTCCAGGAGTCGATCGCCCATTTCCACATCCTGCGGCGACGGGCCCGGTGGGGAGACCCGCTTCCGGGCGACGATCCGGATTTCCGAGAGTCGCCGGAACTCGTCTCCCAGGCGGTGGAGATCGTTCGCCTCCTCAACCTGGCCGGCCTGAGCGAGGGAGCCGAGTCGATGGGGCGTCGGTTCGTACGGGACCTGGAGTCTCAGCTCGGAGAGAGTCACCCCGAGACTCTCAGGATGCGGCACGGCATAGCCGAGTCCTGGCTACAACAGGGAGAGCTGACGAAGGCCGAGAGGGCCTACCACGACCTCCTCGAAACCAACCTCGCGGTGCACGGCGAGGAGCACGACGCCACGTTCAGCGCGCGTTTCATGGTCGCCCTCATGCCCCTGCGCCGTGGTGACTGGCAAGCGGCCGTCACGGGGTTCCGCCCCTTGATCGAGTCCAGGACACGCCGTTACGGACCGGACGACGGCCGGGTGCTCCTCGCACGCGAGAACGTCGCCTTCGCCCTCATGCACCTGGGGGACGTACGTCGCGCCGAGGACGAGTTCCTCGCCGTGCGAGAGATCCGTCTACGGACGCTGGACGTCGAACACCCCTTGGTCGCGATGTCCGACTACTACCTGGGGCGAGCGGCGTTCATGGCCGGAGACTGCGACAGGGCCGGTGAGCACCTACGACGCTGTGTGGACGTGCGCGAGCGGACCCTGGGCCATGGCCACCCGGACTCCGAGGACTCCCGCGAGTGGCTGGAAAGGGTCAACGAGGAGGCGAACTGACGAAGGCCCGCCATTCCGCCCCGTCGAAGACCAGCCGCTCATCCTCGGGTCGTCGGGAGTCGCGCACCAGGATCACCGCCTCCGACCTCGCGACTTCGAGGCAGCAGCTCACAGCCGCGCTGTAGCTGCTCTTGAACCAACGAGGGGATGCACTCATGACTTCGATTCTGTCAGAGGAGATCTCGCCTAGCCGGCGACGGGGACGGCTGCGGGGGCGTCCTCGATGTCGCCGGTCTCCCCCTCCTCATGGGCGCGCTTGCCGACGGTGAACACGTACAGGAAGAACAGCGCCTCGGCCACCACACCGATGCCGATGGCGACCCAGGTGTTGGTGATCCAACCGGTCACCAGGCCCTCGATGAGGCCCGAGATGAACAGCACCACCGCCAGTCCCAGGGCCACACCGATGGCGGCACGGGCCTCCTCGCCCAGGGCGCGCAATCGGGTGCGCTCGCCCGGGGAGATCAGCGACCACCCGATCTTGAGGCCCACACCTCCGGCGACGAACACCGCCGTGAGCTCCAGCAGGCCGTGCGGGAGGATCAGCGCGAAGAAGACGTCACCGCGGCCGTGGGCGAACATCATGCCACCGGCCATGCCCACGTTGATCGCGTTCGTCAACAGCACCCAGAGGGTCGGCAGCCCGAAGGCCACCCCGAAGATGATCGCCTGCGCCGCCACCCAGGCGTTGTTGGTCCACACCTGCGCCGCGAACGAACCCGCCGGGTTCTCCGTGTAGTAGTTCGCGAACTCGTACTCGACGTAGCGGGCGATGGATTCAGGGGTGCCCAGCGCCGCCAGCACGTCCGGATCGCCCGCCACCCACCACCCCGTGACGGTCGCGACCAACAGGGTTCCCAGGGTGGTCCCGATCCACCACCAGCGCAGGCGGTACAGCGTGGCCGGGAACCCGCGGGTGAAGAACGCGCCGACGTCGGCCCAACCGGAGGAATGCGCGCCCGTCACGGCCGACCGTGCCCGGGCCACCAGGGACGACAACCGTCCCGAGAGCGCCGGGTCCTGTCCGGAGGTACGCACCACCGACAGGTGTGTGGAAACCCTCTGGTAGAGCTCGACGAGTTCGTCGATCTCCTCACCCGTGAGCGAACGGCGTCTGCGCACCAGTTCGTCCAGCCGGTCCCATTCCTGCGTGTGCACCGCGGAGAACACGTCGATATCCACGCATTGGACACTACTGGATCTTGACCCGGCCACCGTGCTCCCCCGCGACCGGTGCGCGCTCGGCCCGGGTAGTGTCGGTGGAACGGTTCCAGAACACCCGGAGAGGGAGCGTGTACAGGTGTCCTACCCCGGCGGCGATACCCGCGGCGACGTCTACGGCGTGACGCCGTTGGTCACGGGGGACGCGGTGGTGCTGGAATTGCGCCCCGCGGGGTTCGCGACCCGTACCGCCGCCTTGGCCATCGACGTCATCCTGCAGGCCGTCGCCCTGCTCGCGCTGGCCGTGGTGGTGATGTGGATCGGCGTCTCCGTGAACCCGGCGGCGACCGCCGCGATCTACCTGGGGCTGAGCATCCTCATCCTGGTCGGTTACCCGACCGCGTTCGAAACGCTCTCGCGCGGACGTTCCCTGGGCAAGATGGCGCTGGGTCTGCGGGTGGTCGGCACCGACGGTTCGCCGGAGCGGTTCCGTCAGGCGCTGGCCCGCGCGCTGAGCGGGGTCGTGGAGTTCTGGATGACCTCGGGCGTGATCGCGCTGATCACCTCGATGATCAACCGGGAGGGCCGCCGCGTCGGTGACTTCGTGGCCGGGACCATGGTGGTGGAGGAACGCTCCGTCTCCCGCAGGCAGCAGGAGATCCCGATGCCGCCGCAGCTGGCCGGATGGGCCGCCCAGGCCGAACTCTCCCGGTTGTCCCCCGAGACCGCGGACTCCGCCCGCCAATACGTGCTGCGCTACGGCGAGCTGGCCGAGCACACCCGGCACGAGATGGGCGCGCAGTTGGCCGACACGGTCGCCGCCCAGGTCAGCCCGCCCCCGCCGCCGGGGACCACTCCCCCGGTGTTCCTCGCCGCGGTGCTGGCCGAACGGCGCCGCCGCACCCTGCACAAGATGACCGGCACGGACCCGAACGCGGCCGAATGGCAGCAGCCGGGTCCCTACCCCGCGGGCCCACGGCAACCGGGGCCGTACCCGCAGGCCCCGGCGCCGTGGCAGTGGCCCGGTGGCAGCGATCGGACACCTCCGCCCCACGACCCCGGACCACCCCGGTGAGTCAGGGACGCCAGGAGCTGAGGTAGGCCTCCTGTTCGGATGTGAGGGTGTCGATCCCCACGCCCAGGGCCGCCAGTTCGAGTCGCGCGACCTCGTTGTCGATCTCGGCCGGTACCTCGACCACGTCCGGGGCCAGGTCCTCGTGCGCGCCGGCCAGCCACGCCGTGGTCAACGCCTGCACGGCGAAGGACATGTCCATGACCGCGGCCGGGTGGCCCTCGGCTGCGCCGAGGTTGACCAACCGCCCCTCCGACAGCAGCAGGACGCTCCGACCATCCTCGAACACGTACTCGTCGGCCTGTTCGCGCACTCCGTGGTTCACCCGTACCGCCAGCGACTCCAGGGCCGGTAGGTCGATCTCCAGATCGAAGTGGCCCGAGTTGGCCAGGATCGCGCCGTCCCGCATCCGCTCCAGGTGTTCTCCCCGGATCACCTCGCGATTGCCGGTGGCGGTGACGAACACGTCCCCGACCGGCGCGGCCTCGCCCATGGTGGCGACCGTGTACCCCTGCATGACGGCGTCCAGGGCCTTGACCGGGTCGACCTCGGTGACGACCACGTTCGAGCCCATGCCACGGAAGCGTTCGGCCAGTCCCCGGCCGCAGTAGCCGTAGCCGGCCACGACCACGGTCCGCCCGGCCAGCAGGGTGTTGGTGGCCCGCAGGATGCCGTCGACGGTGGATTGCCCGGTGCCGTAGCGGTTGTCGAACATCCGCTTGGTGCGGGTGTCGTTGACCGCCACCATGGGAACCCGAAGCTCTCCGGCGGCGCTCATCCGGCGCAGCCGGATCACGCCGGTGGTGGTCTGTTCACAGCCGCCCAGCACGCCTTCGAGCAGGTCGGGGCGGTGGGCGTGGACCGTGTTCACCAGGTCGCAGCCGTCGTCCAGCAGCAGGTGCGGACGGGACTCCAGGACGGTGACCAGGTTGCGGTCGTAGGCGACGGTGTCCATACCGGCCCAGGCGTGCACGCCCACCCCGTACTCCGCCACCAGCGCGGCGGCGGTGTCGTCCTGGGTGGACAGCGGGTTGGACGCGGCCAGCCACACCTGGGCACCGCCCGCCCGCAGGGCGCGCAGCAGGTTGGCGGTCTCCGCCGTGACGTGCAGGCACGCCGCCACCCGCAGCCCTTCCAGGGGACGTTCGGCGGCGAACCGTTCACGGACGCTGCGCAGCACGGGCATGGAGCGTTCGGCCCAGGCCACGCGACGGACCCCGGCCTCCGAGAGGCCGAGGTCCGCTACCTCGTGTGAGGGCGTTGTCATCGCCGGAGGTCCATCAGTAGCGGTAGTGGTCCGGCTTGTACGGCCCGGCCACGTCCACGCCGATGTAGGAGGCCTGCTCCTTGGTGAGCTCGGTCAGCCTGACGCCGAGCGCGTCCAGGTGCAGACGCGCGACCTTCTCGTCGAGGATCTTCGGCAGCGTGTACACACCGGTCGGGTACTCGTCGGTCTTGGTGAACAGCTCGATCTGCGCGATGACCTGGTTGGTGAAGCTGTTGGACATCACGAAGCTGGGGTGACCGGTGGCGTTGCCCAGGTTGAGCAGGCGGCCCTCGGAGAGCACCAGGACGGACTTGCCGTCCTCGAAGGTCCACTCGTGGACCTGCGGCTTGATCTCCTTCTTCTTGATGCCAGGGATCTTCGCCAGGCCGGCCATGTCGATCTCGTTGTCGAAGTGGCCGACGTTGCCGACGATCGCCTGGTGCTTCATGCGCGCGATCTGGTCGGCCATGATCACGTTGAAGTTGCCGGTGGTGGTGACGAAGATGTCACCGGTGTCCAGCACGTCCTCCAGGGTGGCGACCTGGAAGCCGTCCATGGCGGCCTGGAGGGCGTTGATCGGGTCGATCTCGGTGACGATGACGCGGGCGCCCTGGCCACGCAGCGCGTCCGCGGAACCCTTGCCCACGTCGCCGTAACCGCAGATCACGGCGACCTTGCCGCCGATGAGGACGTCGGTGGCACGCATGATGCCGTCCGGCAGCGAGTGGCGGATGCCGTACTTGTTGTCGAACTTGCTCTTGGTGACGGAGTCGTTGACGTTGATCGCCGGGAAGGAGAGCGTGCCCTCACGCTGCATCTCGTACAGGCGGAGCACACCGGTGGTGGTCTCCTCGGTGACGCCCTGGATCTCCTCGGCGAGCTTGGTCCACTTGCCGGTGTCCTTCTTCAGGCTCTCGCCCAGAAGCTTGAGGACGACCGCGAACTCCTCGCTGTCGGCGGTGGAGGGGTCCGGCACGACGCCGGCCTTCTCGAACTCGGCGCCCTTGTGGACGAGCATGGTGGCGTCGCCGCCGTCGTCCAGGATCATGTTGGGGCCCTCGCCCGGCCAGGTGAGCGCCTGCTCGGTGCACCACCAGTACTCCTCCAGGGTCTCGCCCTTCCAGGCGAAGACCGGGACACCCTTGGGGTCGTCGACGGTGCCGTCGGGGCCGACGACGATCGCGGCGGCCGCGTGGTCCTGGGTGGAGAAGATGTTGCAGCTGACCCAGCGGACCTCGGCGCCCAGGGCGACGAGGGTCTCGATGAGGACCGCGGTCTGCACGGTCATGTGCAGGGAGCCCATGATGCGGGCGCCTCGGAGGGGCTTGCTCTCCCCGTACTCGGCTCGGGTGGCCATGAGTCCGGGCATCTCGTGCTCGGCGAGGCGGATCTCGTCGCGGCCGAACTCGGCCAGGGAAAGATCGGCGACCTTGAAGTCGAATGCCATGGGTTCCTCACTCGTCAAGTCGTGGTGGCGACCCCGATTCTAGGGGCGCATCCCCACCCGGGTCACAAAGTTGACGACGGAGCGTTAGATTCCCCCCGCGCACAGGTGGGGGTGGGTTAGGGTCGCGTACATGGCCGCCCGCGACACTCCTTCCATCGAACCCGGCGATTCCACCGATCCCGCCCCGGTGCCGATCTCGGCGGCCGCCGAACGCGTCGGCAGCACGGCCCGCATGCTCCGCTACCGAGAGGGCCTCGGGCTGCTCCCCCGCACCCAGGACCCGCCGATCGGGCGCGGCCACCGGCACCGCCGGTTCACGGAGGAGGACCTGCGGACCATCCGCGGTGGGCTGGAGCTGGAGCGCGAGTTCGACATCCCTCCGGCCGCGCTCTCCTTCGCCCTGCGGGTCCTGGCCGAACCCGAGGTCCTGGCCCGGGTGCGCTCTCACGGCGAACGCCTGGGTCGACTGACCCCGGCGCCCGCGCGGGCCATGGACTTCGAGAAGGAGAAGGCGATGCGCCTGCTCCGTCCCACCCTTTGAGGTACGGCGGCCCCACCTCGGTTCGGGCGCCCGAACGGCGACCTCCCGCACCACAGGACGGAACCCGGTCACCAGCGGCCCCAGGACGCTCTTGAAACTCTCTGGTTGACCCGGATTCACGGCCGCCTCCGGACACCCAGACCAACCGTTCGGCATGTTTTGGCAAACCGCCCCCGGGCTACGTGAACACACGTGGACAGCCAACTCGGCGCCCCTGTCCGGGACTCCCTCCCGGATCGCGTGCGCACAGAACTCACGGACGTCGACCGCCTTCGGGCGTTCTGGGCCCGGCACCGCCAGTGCCAGACCCTGGAGGCCCGGGCCGCGGCTCGACGTTCCCTCACCCACGACCGCGTCCAGGGGTGGGGCGGCGGACCGGCGCTCGCGGACCTGTTGCTCGTCGACCCGGTCGAGCCCCACCCCCCGATGACCGCCGACCACATCGCCGGCCTCGCCGGGCGGGTGGCCGAACTGTCCGCCGTCTCGGGCCCGCCGCAGGCCCCACTGTCCGCCGAACACACCCGTGCCCTGGCCGAGGCGGCGACCGTGCCCGCGCATCCGGTCGTACGCGCCGCCCACGTATACGCGGAGTGCGCGCGGACGCTGGACGAGCTGAACGGACCCTCCACCGAAGCCTCCGAAGGAGCACCCGCTCGGATCCTGCCGTGGGTGCTGGCGTCCAGGGTGCTCCAGCGCGCCGACCACCCGCCGTTGCTGCCGGATCCGCGCACCCCCGCACCCCGGGCCCGGGTCGGTCCGCGGGAGGGCGAACACTTCGCGGAGCTGGTCACCCACTTCGCCCGGCTGGTCACCGAGGCGTTGCGCGCGGAGATCGGATGGGGTCCGAGGACGGGTCCCGTGCTCGACGCTCCCGTGCCACCGCTGAGCGCGGTCACCCGAAGAAGGGTCCTGGACTACGTGCGCTCCCGCGGCGCCACGGTCGAGCTCATCCTGCGAGCGCTCGACCCGACGGCACGCGCCACCGTGACCTCTGGGGACGGTACTTCAGGCGCCGGGACCGGGGTGGCCGCGCGCGTGCTGCTCACCCCCGGAGCCACGCACTGGTGGGCCCGCCTGGACCTGGAGGTAGGTGCGGCGTGCCTCTCGCTGTACGTGGTGGTGCAGGACGTGGGCAGACCACCCTCGGGCGTGCTGGCGGTGACCGCGAACGCGCGCCTGACCACACCGGAGGGGGTCCAGGACGTCCTGGAGATGTCGGGCAGCGACAGCGTCACGGTGATGCCCAGCGACTGCGTCGACGACCGGTGGCCCCGGGTACGCGACCTGGTGGACGAGGCGGTCTCGCGTTCGATGAACGAGCTCACCCGGGCCTGACCGCGCCCGGGGCCCGCTCGGTCAGCCGCTGATCGCGAGGATGAGCACCAGCAGGAGCAGGATGACGATGGTGATGAGCACGAGCGGGATGACCCAGCCCTGCTGCAGCACCGAGTCCTTCCGTTGCTGCTGGTAACCGCCCCCGTAGGTCTGGTTGGGGTGCAGCCCGCCGGTCATCATGGGGTTCGCGCCGTGCTGCGCCGCCTGCGGGAGCCTGGGCTGCTGTGGCAGCGGCGGCTGCCCGAGCATGCCGGGACGCGGGTCGGACGTGCCCGGCTGCATGGCGTAGCCGCCGTGCCTGGGGTCCGAGCTCATGGGGTGCCCCGGCATCCCCGGCCGCGGGTTGGAAATACCGGGGTTGCCCATGCCCGGGGTGGGGTTGGCGAACCCGGGGTTCTGACCGGTTCGCGGGTCGGAGACCCCCGGCGGGTAGGCCATCCCGGGGCGTGGCCCGGTCTGGGGTTGAGGGCCCGTCTGCGGCTGGACCGGCGGCAACTGCGCCCCGTTGAGCAGACCGGTCTGGGCGACCCGCTCACCCCGCTCGAACGCGTCGGCGGTGTCGGGTTCGTCGGCCTCGTGCCCGAGCAGCCGCATGAGGAGCTGCTGGGCGTTGGGGCGGTTGTCGGGGTTCTTGTCCAGGCACGACTCGACGATGGGGCGCAGCATGTCGTCGATGCCGTCCAGGTCCGGGGGCGCGCTGACCACCCGGTGCACCACGGCGGGCACCGTGTCGGAACCGAAGGGCGCCCGTCCGGTGGAGGAGAACGCGATCACGCATCCCCACGCGAAGATGTCGCACTTGTCGGTGATCCCGCGCCCCTCGATCTGTTCGGGCGCCATGTAGGAGGGCGTACCGACGATCGAGTTGGTCATGGTGGCGGTGCCGTCGTCGACCCGGGCGATGCCGAAGTCGATCACCCGCGGCCCGTCCGGGCCCAGCAGCACGTTGCCGGGCTTGAAGTCGCGGTGGACGATGCCCGCCTTGTGGATGGCCACGAGCGCGGTCGCGGTGGACACCGCCAGTCGCTGGAGCGCGGCCCCCCGGACCGCGCGCCCCTTGGCCACGGTCTCCTGGAGGTCCTTGCCCGGCACGAACTCGCTCACCACGTAGGGCGGATCGTGATCGAGTTGGGCGTCGATGATCGCCGCGGTACAGAAGGACGCGACCCGCTGGGCGGCCCGCACCTCCTTCTCGAACCGCTTGCGCAGGTCGGAGTCCTGCGACCACTGGTCGTTGAGGACCTTGACCGCGTACTCCTCCCCGTCGGTGTCCTCGACGAGGTAGACGACGCCCTGGCCGCCCTTTCCGAGTCGTCCGGTCACGCTGTAGTCACCGAACGATGAGGGGTCGCTCGGCAGTAGCGATTCGGGACCGGGCATCGGTGTCCTCCAGGGAGGTCGTCTTGTGCGGGGCGCGCAGGACCAGGGTACGGGCAGGGTACGTCGGTCGGCGTGCTGGGAGAGACGGGACCCTGTGGGTCACCGCCTGACCGACGTACCCCCTATGACTGCCGAAACGAGTAGAACGTTCCGTTTCGGCCCGAACCTTTTTCGATCCTGCCGGGGGTACCTCGTGAAGGCCCCTGGGTGAGGGTTCAGGGCTGGGAGATCTTGCGCGCCTCGTCGACGAGCAGGACCGGGATGCCGTCCCGGATGGGGTAGGCCAGGCCGCTCTCGTCGCAGACCAGCTCGTCGGTCTCGGGGTCGTGGCGCAGCGGCGCCTGGCTCTGCGGGCAGGCCAGGATCTCCAGCAGCCAGCCGTCGATCTTCGTGCTCATGATTCTCGTTCCTCGTGTGCCGGCCTCGTGCGAGGTCGGGTCAGGCACGGACAATGTCCAGGACCTCGTCGCGCAGGCGCGCGACCTCTGTGTCGTCGGCGGCCTCGACGTTGAGCCGCAGGAGCGGCTCGGTGTTGGAGGCGCGCAGGTTGAACCAGGCCCCTTCCGGCAAGGTGACGCTGAGACCGTCGAGTTCGTCGACGGTGACTCCGTCCCGTCCGACGAACGCCTCGCGTACCGCCGCCATGCGACCGGAGGCGTCGTCGACCTTCGAGTTGATCTCACCCGAGGCCGCGTAGCGGGAGTACTCCTCCGTGATCTGCGAGAGCGGCCGTTGGTCCGCCCCCAGGACACGGAGGACGTGCATCGCCGCGAGCATACCCGTGTCCGCCTTCCAGAAGTCCCGGAAGTAGTAGTGGGCGGAGTGCTCACCACCGAAGACGGCCCCGCTCTCGGCCATCGTCGCCTTGATGAAGGAGTGACCGACCCGGGTGCGGACGGGCTCGCCGCCGTGTTCGGCGACGATCTCGGGGACCGCCGCGGAGGTGATGAGGTTGTGGATGATGGTCGCGCCCGGTTCGCGCTTCAGTTCCTGGACGGCGACCAGCGCGGTGACCGCGGACGGGGGTACCGGTTCGCCCCGCTCGTCGATGACGAAGCAGCGGTCGGCGTCACCGTCGAAGGCCAGACCGATGTCGGCGCCGGTCTCGCGCACCTTGGCCTGGAGGTCGACCAGGTTGTCGGGGTCCAACGGGTTGGCCGGGTGGTTGGGGAAGGTGCCGTCGAGTTCGAAGTACAGGGGCACGATCTCCAGCGGCAGGTCGCGCAGCACCGCGGGGACGGTGTGGCCGCCCATGCCGTTGCCGGCGTCCACCACGGCCTTGAGCGGCCGAGAACCCGACAGGTCCACCAGGTCGCGCAGGTATTCGGCGTAGTCGGCGAGCAGGTCCCTCTCGGCGACGGTGCCCTTCGGGCCGTCGTGGGCGGGGACGCCGCCCCCGTTCAGGCTCTCCTGGGCGAGACGACGGATGTCGTCCAGACCGGACTCGCCGCTGATGGGCGCGGCCCCGGCCCGGCACATCTTGATGCCGTTGTACTCCGCCGGGTTGTGACTGGCGGTGAACATGGCACCGGGCATGTCCAGGGCACCGGACCCGTAGTAGAGCAGGTCGGTGGAGCCGAGTCCGGCGAACACCACGTCCACGCCCTGGGAGGTGACCCCGTCGGCGAAGGCGTGGGCGAGCTCCGGCGAGGAGGGGCGCATGTCGTGGGCGACCACGACGGAGGAAGCGGCCACCACGCGGGCGAATGCCGCACCGATCGCTCGGGCGATATCGGCGTTGAAGGTGTCCGGAATCACACCCCGCACGTCGTATGCCTTGAAGATGCTTCCGAGGTCAACCACGTCTGCTCCGGCCGGGTCGGTTCTGCCACGAGTTCGGTCCAGCGTCCGGGTTCCGGACGCCGTACAAAACTAGCAAGGTACCGGCTGGGAGCCCCACGGGCATCGCCCGGAGGGGGCGCCCGTTCAGCCGTGCGGTCGGCGAGGGTCTCGCTGTTCGGAACGGTCGGACTTGACCACGCGTAGGTGGCCGCGGCGCAGGATCTCCTGGCCCTCGCCCACCGGCTCTCCGGGGGACGGCTCAGAACGCGCTGGCGGCCGCGCCGCCTCACGTACGGCGTCCGCCAGCGCCTCCAGGTCATCGCTGCCGGGGCCTCCGCCCGACGTCTCGACCGGGAGCCGGACCACCTCCCACCCGCGCGGTGCGGTCAGGCGCTCGGCGTGCATGGCGCACAGGTCGTAGCAATGCGGTTCCACGTAGGCGGCGAGCGGTCCGAGGACGGCGGTGGAGTCGGCGTAGACGTACGTGAGCGTGAATACGGCGGGCTGCCTGCACGCGGTGCGGGAACAGCGTCGAACATGGCTCACAGCGTTCGACTGTATGCCTTTACCGAGGGACACGCCAGCATCGTGTCATGAGCTGTACGTTTTCCGAACCCACTCGCCGGCTTCGAGCGGGTTCCCGGGATCCACGGCCCCACCATGGCCTTGGGGCCCGAATCGGACAGGGGCTACGCCAGGGGCCCGTGATGGCTTAGGCTCGAAGTGTGCGACGAGTGCGCCTTTCCAGTGGCCAACCAGATCGAGTCCGGCGCCGGGACCGCCGCGGCCGAGGCATCCGCGGTCCTCTCGTGCCCTCCGACCTACCGGTGTACCGCAGCCGAGCGCAGGCCTTCGACGACCTCGTCTTGGACGCGGTCGAACGCCTCGAACGGTTGTGGGCACGCGAGCTGGCGAACGTCGACTTCCTAGTGGAGGACGTTCCGCCGGTCCCGCCCCGCGGCGAGCCATCCGAGACGATCCCCTTCTCCCGCCTGGAGACCGACCCCGAGGGTCGGGCCAGGATCGTCGTCTACCGCCGTCCCGTGGAGATCCGGACCAAGGATCCGGACGAGATGGCCCTCCTGGTCCACGAGGCCGTGGTCGAGGAGGTCGCCAACCTGCTCGGGGTGGAGCCGGAGTCGGTCGACCCGGAAGGGTGACGACCCGGCCCCGCCCCCACGGGTCCGGATCCGGCCGTGCCACCCCGCACGACCGGATTCCACCCCTGCCCGAAGCGCTCCGCCAGTGCCGCGTCGGTCGGGATTCGCCCGTTACGGAGCGGGGTTCAGGATGGTGCATCGCAAGGCGGCGGGAAGTCCTCATAGTGGTTCCTATGTGGGCTTTTCGCCAACGCGGCGAGGTGCCGTGCCGAACTCCGCGACGGGGTGAATCCTGGCTGACGCGGCACTAGGGGACCACACCGGTCATGCTGTCTCGGACGACCGGTAGGCGGACCTCGATGGGCGCGGGCCGCACGGGCAGGACGCTGATCCCCGAACCCGAGCGCAGCACCCGGGCCACGTACACCGGCCCGGAGTCGTCCAACAGTTCCAGGCGCACCGCGTACCCGTCCGCGGGGTCGGCCCCCGAGGGCGGGGCCCAACCGTCGGTGTCCGTTCCGAAGACGTGCGTGGTACCGCCCGCCACGTCGGCGCGCACCGCGTCGCCCATGCTGCCGTCGGCGGAGATGGGGGTGGCCACGACCCTGGCGTCCTTGTCGGGGGCGCCCAGGATGAGCTCGACGTCGACGTCCTCGGGCACGTCCGGGATGACCGCGGTGCCGTTCAGCGGGGCCGCGAGCGGGTCGACGGCGGCCGTGTAGGCGGTCTCCACGACGGTCGAGCCGTCGTCGGAGTCGACCTCCTCGACGATCACACCGGCCACGACCGGGGAGTCGGACTCGACCACGATCGTGCCGGGGAGACCGGCCAGGGCGCTCTCCATGGTCATCCAGGCGGAGGCGGCGGGCGGCACGTTGAGGATCATCGGATCGTCCGGGGTGCCCTTGCCACCGTTGCCTTCGCCCTCGTCCTCGGCCTCTTCGTCACCGTCCTCGGTGGAACCCTCCTCGGGGACCACGTGGACGCGGGCCTCGACGGGTTCGTCACCGGGCGCGGCCACGATCAGGCGCCGGACGCCTTCACCGGCGGGCAGACCCGGAATGACCTGTTCGACGTCAGGGGCCCGAGTGGGGGTGACCCAGTCGGTGTGCCCCTCGGCGTGCTCGGCGAGCAGGGAGGCGGCCACGCGTCCCGTGCTGGTGCGCACGTGAACGCCGATGGAACCGGTGTTCTGGATGAGCTCGGTGACGTCGATGGTGGTCGACTCCCCCGGTTCCAGGCCGATCCCCCGGCTCTCCGGTGAGTAGGAGGGCCCTTCGGACGCGTAGATGTCGATGCTGGTGGTGGCCCGGAAGTCCTCGGGGTTGGTCAGGTGCACGGTGAGGGTCTCCAGTTCGACCCCGTCGGCACCGCCACCGCCGGGCAGGGCGAACCACGCGCCGATGCCGGGTTCACCGCAGCGGACCTCGGTGACGGCGTCGTCGGACACCGTGGTCTGGGCGACGTCCAGGCCGGAGGCCAGCGAACCCTCGGCGTTCAGCGCGGTGGGATGGGAGACCTCACCGGTGTCGGTGCGCCAGACCCGGCCGGGTTCGGTGAGTTCCTCGCCGAGCAGGTCTCCGCGTTCGTCGGCCTCCTCGGCGTCATCGGGGCTCCGGGACTCGGTTTCCGTGTCCTCGTCCGCCTCGTCCGTCTCCTCCGCGTCGGTGTCCTCGTCCTCCTGCGGGGTTCCCTCGACGGGTGTCGCCCACAGGGCCCCCTCGTCGTCGCGGCCCACCCGGGGCGCGAAGCCCGCCATCGAGCTCTCCGCGCCGTCGTCCTCTGACTCATGGGGGGCCGGGCACACGCGTGTGGCCAGTTCGGGACGGACGGTCCCGGGCCGGGACACCCCGAGTTCGGGGTTGACCGGCCGGATGACGAAGGCGACCCCGAACAGGGCGAGCAGGGCCAGCGCGACCAGTCCGAACAGGGCGAACCGGTTCTCCACGATCAGTCGCATCTAGCCCTCCCTCTCATCGTCGGGGCTCTCCGCGTCATCGCGGGACGCGCCCTTGTCGTCCGCTCGACGCTTCTTCGGAGCCCTGCGGGTGCCGGCCCGCCTGGTCCCGCGCTTGCCACGACGACGGCCGCCGACCACAGGAATGGACCCGGTGGTGGTGGGCCCGCTGTCGGGCTCGTCGCCCGGGTCATCGACCTGGTCGTCGCCGGCGTCCTCCGGGGAGACGCCCTCCTTGGCGGTGTCCTCCGGTGGAGCCTCGGTCTCGACCGTGGCGCCCCTGCGGGTTCGTCGGCCCCGACCCGGCGCCGAGGGGCCCTTGCGCGGACGGCGCGGGCTCGGCATCGGGGTGGCCTGGATGAGGCGCCGTTCCTCCTCGGTACGCACACCCGGCGCGGCCAGCACCGACACGATCAGCAGCAGTACGCCCTGGGTCAGGACCCAGGCCCGCTGCACCAGGTCGGTGTAACGGATCCGCAGTTCCCCGCCGTTCACCGGCAGGGTCCAGGCCTGGGTACCGTTCTCGGTCTCCACCGGGGTGAGCTCGACACCGTCCAGGCTGGCCTCCCAGCCGTCGTCGGCGGTCTCGGCCAGGGCCAGGCGCCGTCCCGTGTGGCCTTCCTCGACCTGTGCGGTGAGGTCGTCGGCGGAACCGTCCACGGTGAGTGCCTCGGCGGTCACACCGTCCTCTTCGACCACGCGCAGCGCACCGGTGGGCTCGGCGATCCGCCAGAGCCCGTAGTGGTGGGAGAGCGACTGCCGACCCAGGCCGGGGGTGCCGTCGAGGATGTCGACCATGGTGGCGTCCGCGGGTCCGCCCAGCTCGGGCCGGGGGTAGAGCACGTACTGGATGCCGTGGTCGAGCAGGGCGACCAGCTGATCGCCCTGGCCGGCGGCGAGTTCGGCCACCGCCCGATCCATGACGGCACGGGTCTCCGGATCGGGCACGAGCCGTTCCTCGCCCAGGCGGGGTTCGCGACCTCGCGCCACCACGTAGTCGAAAGCGCCGTCATCGGCGGGGGTGACGATGAGGGTGCGGGGTCGGGTCCCATCGCCGCTGACGCTGATCAGGGCACCGGGAACGGCCGGGGTGGCGTCCGCGGTGAGGGGTCCGTCCACTCCCTCCCACATCCACAGACCGGCCGCGGTGATCGGGGTGGCCAGGGCGAGGGTGGCCACACCCAGGGCGAAGTACCGCTTGAGGCCCCCTCCACCGATCATGTCGCCGAACGCCCGTGCCGCCGTGGCCGCCGTGAGCAGCACGGCGGTGGCGACGAAGGCGAGCGCGACCCCGGGCCAGACCTGGGCGGGCGGACCACCGAAGTAGGGCTCGATCACGACCTGGCCGGTGAGGATGGCGATGAGCAGACCGAAAAGGGCGAGCGACCAACCCGCCGCCACGATCATCCTGTTGCGGAGCAGCAGCAACGAGCACAGCGCCGCCGCGATGAACCCGGCGGTGACCCAGTACGGAGGGGTGCCGGGGCCGCCCGGGGACAGCATGAGCAGTTCGACGGGGGTGGCCCCGGGGTCGGACAGCTCGGGCCGGTGCAGCCCCGCCTCCAGCAGCCACAGGCTCGGGTGCAGCAGGAGTTCGAGGGTCCACGGCATGAGCAGCATCAACGGCACGCCCAGGCCGATTCCGACGCTGACGTAGACGCGGCGGCCCAGGTGCCCGAAGGCCAACGCCACGAGTACCCCGGTGACCAGGCACAGCAGCCAGACGAGGGGGACGAATGCGGTGGCCACGGTCAGGGTCAGGGCGAGTCCCCAGGCGGCCCGTCGGGAGGACTTGGGCGGCATGGACACGAGCCGGACCAACAACAGTCCGAGGATCGGCAGGAGGGCGTGTACCAGGGCCGTCCCCAGACGGCCTTGGGCGACCGCGCCGGTGGCCATCGGCATCAGCGCGTAGGCGCCGGCCATCCACAGACGGGCCGGGCGGAAGCCCAGCACCTCCTTGGCGAGCAGGTAGGCGGTCAGGCCGGCCAAGGGGACGCAGCCCAGCAGGATCACCATGACGGCGACCCAGGGTTGGCCCAGGGTGAGGGTGGACAGCAGCGCCAGCACACCCACGTAGGGCGGGACCGGGCCGTCGGTGCCCACACCGGTGTCGGGATGCGCGGACAGGTACAGGTTCCACAGGTCGGCGGCGTTGCCCGCCACCGCGGGAAGCGCGCCCCCGGCGAGCAGGTCGCCGAAGAGGAGCGAACGTTCGGCGATGATCGTGATCACGGTCAACCCGATGACCAGCATCGGACCGGGTTGCAGGACCACCCGGCGCAGGAACGAGTCGGCGTCGTCGGCGACCCCGTCCTCTTCCTCACCCGGCTGGACGGTCACGGCCTGGTGCCGGCCCGCGGTGTCGCCGACCGATTCGCCGGTGAGGAGCCCGGTGAACGCGTCGGCGAACTGCCGGGCGGCCACGCCGCGGGCGAGGAAGGGGCGGATCGCGCTGTAGGTTCGGCGACGGTCGCGTCGGCGGCGGAAACGGGCCTTGGCCAGCCGGAACGGCCTGCCGTAGACCATGGTGATCGCGGCCGCCTCGTCCAGCGCGTTCGCCGGCTGTTTGATGAGCAGGTACAGGATCACGCGCAACAGTGAGGCGACCGAGTTGCGCAACAGGGCGAACACCATGCCACCGACGGGCAGGTTGGCGAGCAGGACGAACACCGCGTGCCTGCGGTCGATCCGGCGGGGGTGGTTGCGGGTGGCCGTGATGCGCCGACGGCGGCGGGCCGAGGCCTCGGCGTGGTAGGCGATGGCCTCCGTGACCAGGCGCACCCGGAGTCCCGCGCCGCCCACACGCCAGCAGAAGTCGATGTCGTCGCGGAACAGGGGCAGCGCCGGGTCGAACCCGCCGAGCCGTTCCCACACGTCGCGGCGGACCAGCATGCCCGCGCTGGAGACGGCCAGGACCTGGCGGGTGCCGTCGTGCTGACCGTGGTCGAACTCACGCTGTTCCAGGCCGGTCTCGCGGCGGCCTGCCCCGTCGATGGTGACGCCGACCTCGACCAGGAGCCGGCGGTCGAACCAGTCGCGGAGCTTGGGGCCCAGGACCGCGGTGCGGGGGTCGTTGTCCGCCGCGGTCAGCAGCTGTTCGAGGGTGTCCCTCTCCGGGGTGAGGTCGTCGTGGATCAGCCACAACCACTCGGTGGCGTCGTCGTCGAAGCCCCGTACCTCGGTGGTGGAACGCGGTAGGTCCAAGGCGGCCCGGATCGCGTCGCCGTAGCCGGTGTCGTCGGGCAGGTCGATCATCGCGTCGTCGGGCAGGTGGTCCGCGAGGACGTCGGTGCTTCCGTCGGTACTGCCGGTGTCGGCCGCCACCACGCGCTGGACGGGCCTGCTCTGCGCACGCAGCGCGGACAGGGTTTCCGGCAACCAGCGTGCGCCGTCGTGGGACACGAGGACAGCGGTGACGACGTGACGGGCGGAATCCAGGTCATGCACGGCTGTGGTGGGTTCTCTCCGGGAGATGGATCGGCACCCGTGCTGCACGGGGCCGGGGATACTCCGGCCGGGCCGGCCGGTCGGCGCGTGAGTGCGCGGGGCGGCTCGCGGGCGCGAACGCGGGACATCACGATACGCCACCCCGCACCATTACAGGTCTATTCGGGTCAGGGGGACGGTGCGACCATATCGGAGCATTCACCCCATCGGAGGAGGGAGGGCGTGGTTCAGAGCCACCGACATGAGAAAAGCGCGCCCGGGCTCGTGCCCGGACGCGCTATGGCGATGGCTCCTCAGAGCATGTCCGCCAGGAAATCGAAATCTCCCCCGGCGGCTTTCTTCAGCCTTCGGCGCTCGCGCTCGGAGAGTCCCCCCCAGATGCCGAAGCGTTCATCATGCTCCAGCGCGTATTCCAGGCACTCCGCACGTACCTCGCACGACTGACAGACCTTCTTGGCTTCCCTGGTGGAGCCGCCCTTCTCGGGGAAGAACGCCTCCGGGTCGGTCTGCGCGCACAAGGCACGTTCCTGCCAGCCCGGATCTTCATCCGAACCGTGCGCCAGCGGGATGACCTCGCTCATGCGCACCTCCTGTAGCCCCCCAATAGATGTCCCGACCCTTTTCATCCCCCGGGTCGGGCGGAAATCCCACATTGGAATTACACGTGGATGCTCGACCTGAGGTCAAGCGCCCTGCGTGGTAATCCACTGAATATCATGCGACGAGCCTCCAACGGCAGGCCCGCGATGTCCGTTCTGTGGATTACCACGCCATTCACGTACCTTCCAAGGTGCGCTTCCGGGAGGCCTACCAGGATGGATCAGCGCTGACCGTCGTTGCCGTACCAGTTCTGCTGGCCATCGGCTCCACCCTGTCCTTGCTGGTCAGAGCCGTAACCGGCGCCTGATCCGTACTGGCTCCCGTAGGTGCCGGCGTTCGGATCCGACGACTCACCACCATTGTTCTCACCGGAGTTAAAGAATCCTTCAACTCCGCCCTCGGCAGGCGGCTCCTGCCCCGGCTGGGCCTGGTTCTGGTTCTGGTACCAGCCGTTCTGGATGGCGTCCTGGGCCTGCTGGTCGGCGACCGGCTGAGCGTCGTAGGGCTGCGGGGCGTACTGGGAGGGGTCGTAGCCCTGCCCGTACTCGGCCGGCTGCGCGGCCGGCTGAGCGCCCGTTCCGTACTGCTGGCCGTAGGCGTCGACGTTGTACTGCTGACCGTAGGAGTCGGCCCCGTACTGCTGGCCGTAGGCGGCCTGCTGCGCACCGGTCCCGTACTGCTGGGCGTAGGCATCCTGACCGTAGGCCTGCTGAGCGCCGGTCCCGTAGGCCTGCTGGCCACCCGTGCCGTACTGCTGACCATAGGCGTCCTGGCCGTAGGCGGCCTGCTGCGCACCGGTCCCGTACTGCTGGGCGTAGGCATCCTGGCCATAGGCCTGCTGAGCGCCGGTCCCGTACTGCTGGGCCGCCGGGTCCTGGCCATAGGCCGCCTGCTGCTGGGCGGCGGCGTCCTGCTGCTGACCATAGGGGTCCTGGCCATAGGCGGCCTGCTGCGCACCCGTGCCGTACTGCTGGGCGACGGCCTCCTGCTGCTGGCCGTAGGCGTCCTGACCGTAGGCCACCTGCTGCTGAGCGGCTTCCTGGCCGTACTGCTGACCGTAGGCCGCCTGCTGCGCCGCCGGGTCCTGGCCGTAGGCCTGGGCCGGGTCGGCCGAGGGGTAGCCCTGCTGGGCGAATCCCTGCTGCGCGCCGGTGGCCGGCGGGAACTGCTGCGGGTACTGGACCTGCTGCTGCGGCTGCGCGCGCGGCACCAGGTTCGGGTCGTTGAACGCCTTCAGCAGAGCGAACCCGAAGAAGCCGAGCACCGCGCCGAGTGCGGCCCGAGACAGGAAGCCGGAGAACGCCAGGCCACCGTTGTTGATGTCGATGAACCCACTGATCAAGCCGATCAGGCAGAACAGCAGCCCGACCCCGACCATGATCATCGCGGTGAGGACCACCGGGAAGGAGTTCGGGCGAGTACGCTCACCGGTCAACACCAGGGCCACCGCCGCGATCAGCAGCAGGGTGACGTTGATGCCGTAGAAGGACGAACCGGCCCCTCCCATGGCCCCGGCGAAGCTCCCGCCGATCTCGCTCGAAATGATGATCAGATCGATGAGACCCGAGAGCATCGTGACACCCACGGCCCCCAACAGGACCCAGGCCCCGGGCAGGCGTAGGCGTTCTAGTGTTTCGTTTTTCAAGAGAGGTTCCCCTCTGCTGCTTCGCCATCGCGTCGGAGGAAGCTTGGCATATCGTCGGACTGTCGGGTGAATCGGCTCGACCGTGCGTGGGCGGGACTTAAGGGACACCGAACGCGGAGCCGATGGGGTGGGATGGTGACCGCCACCGGAAGGTTCGCAAACCGCTCGCACCGGATCGGTCACGATGGACCGCGCCCACCATGGGGCAGACGACCCATACGCCTGCCCAGCCTGCCAGACTTGGGCGCATGCGGATAGTCGTACCGGCCGGCGGTATCGGCGGCGCACGTTTCCTCCGCGGCCTCAAGGCCGCCTTGGGAATGGACGCGTCGACCGGCCCGGACCAGGCCACAGACCACGAGATCACCGTCATCGGCAACACCGGTGACGACATCACCCTCTTCGGCCTCCGGATCTGTCCGGACCTGGACACCGTGATGTACACCCTGGGCGGTGGGATCAACGAGGAACAAGGCTGGGGCAGGATCGACGAGACCTTCACGGTCAAGGAGGAACTCGCCGCCTACGGGATGAAACCCACCTGGTTCGGGCTCGGTGATCGGGACACCGCCACACATATCGTACGTGCGCAGATGATCGCGGCGGGTTTCCCCCTCTCCGCGATCACCGAGGCGCTATGCGACCGCTGGAAGCCGGGTGTGCGCCTGCTCCCGATGAGCGACGACCAGGTCGAGACGCACATCGTCGTCGAGGACGGGCAAGGGCGCCGGGCCATCCACTTCCAGGAATGGTGGATCGAGCACCGTGCCGCACTGCCCGCCTCGGAGATCGTCTCCGTGGGCGCGGACACCGCGAAGCCGGCCCCCGGCGTGCTACGCGCCATCCAAGACGCGGACGTGGTCCTGCTGCCGCCGTCCAACCCCGTGGTCAGCGTGGGTTCCATCCTCGGGATCCCTGGGATCCGCGAGGCCCTCGTCGACAAGACCGTGGTGGGCATATCCCCCATCATCGGCGGCGCGCCCGTGCGCGGGATGGCCGACGCCTGCCTCACCGCCATCGGGGTCGAGACCAGCGCCCGAGCGGTCGCCGAGCACCTGGGTTCGGACCTGCTGGACGGCTGGCTGGTCGACGAGGCCGACGCCGACACCGAGGTCGACGGGATCGAGGTCCGATCCCGCCCCCTGTACATGAGCGACCCCCGGACCACCGAGGCGCTGGCCCGGGCCGCCCTGGACCTGGCCCTGGAGCTGCGCGGGGACGAGGACCGATGAGCACCGGCTTCCGCGTGCGCGGCCTGGTCGGGATACCGGAGGTACGCCGAGGAGACGACCTGGCCGCGCTGATCGTCGACGCGGTGGCGGCCTCGGGCGATCCACTGGTCGACGGTGACATGTTGGTCGTCACCTCCAAGGTCGTCAGCAAGGCCGAGGGGCGCGCGGTGCGGATGGACCGTGAGGAAGCCATCGACGCCGAGACCGAACGGGTGGTGGCCCGCATGGGTCGGACCCGGATCGTGCAGACCCGACAGGGGCTGGTGATGGCCGCCGCCGGGGTGGACGCCTCCAACGTCGAACCCGGGACGGTGCTATTGCTGCCCGAGGACTCCGACGTCTCCGCCCGTGCCCTGCGCGCCGAGATCACCGAACGCCTGGGCGTGCGCGTGGCCGTGGTGATCTCCGACACCTTCGGCCGCCCCTGGCGGGAGGGTCAGACCGACGTGGCGATCGGGGTGGCCGGACTGCGCGCGGCACAGGACCTGCGCGGCACGGTCGACACCCACGGCAACCTCATGGACGCCACGATCAACGCCGTCGCCGACGAGATCGCCGGCGCCGGTGAACTGGTCAAGGGCAAGACCAGCGCGATTCCGGTGGCGATCGTTTCGGGTCTGGGCGACCTGGTCGACGAGGAGGACGGCCCCGGCGCGGCCGAGTTGATCCGGCCGGCCGACGCCGACATGTTCCGCTATGGATCGCGCGACGTGGTCCCCGCCCGACGGACGGTACGGTCCTTCACCGACCGACCGGTCGACCCGGCGCTGGTGCGCCGCGCCGTGGCCACCGCGGTGACCGCTCCGGCCCCGCACCACACGACGCCGTGGCGGTTCGTCATGGTGGAGTCGGCCCACACCCGCAAGCGTCTGCTGGACGAGATGTTGCGGGCGTGGGTGACCGACCTGCGCGGGGACGGGTTCACCGAGGAACAGATCACCCGGCGGACCCGGCGCGGCGACGTGCTGCGACGGGCCCCGTACCTGGTGGTGCCGTTCCTGGTCGCGGACGGGGCGCACCCGTACCCGGACGAGCGCCGGGCCGACGCCGAGCGGTCGATGTTCCATGTGGCGATGGGCGCCGGCGTGCAGAACCTGCTGGTGGGGCTGGCCATGGAGGGGCTGGGTTCGGCCTGGATCTCCTCCACGATGTTCTGCGCGGACGTGGTCCGAGAGGTACTGGAGGTGCCCGACGACTGGCGTCCGATGGGCTCGGTGGCCGTGGGATACGCGGCCGAACCTCCCAAGGACCGCCCGCCCCGGGATCCCGACGACTTCGTCGTGGTGCGCTAGGGCGTGTTCCGTGGATGCTGCCCGTCGCGAGCGGTGCATCCAGTGGTGCCGGCACAAGGCCGAAGAAGGAGTCATCCCGGGTTTGGCTGTCGACTGATGAGAACGCTGTGACGGTGCCGCTGGGGCGCCGCGCAGCAGGGTATGTATTCGCGGAACACGCCCTGAGCCCCGCTCCCTTTCGCGGATTCCCCGGCTCCACGTCAGGACGCGCCGCCCGCCACGCGGGCGGCGCGTCCTCGTGTCGTGGCCGCCCGACCACTGCATGCTGGTCCGGTGCGCGACCGAAGTTAGGGGGCCCGGGTGCGCGTGGAAGAGTACGTGATCGCCACGTTGGTCGTGGTGGTGGCGGTCATCGTGGGGAAGGTCGTCTCCGGGCGGATCCGGATGCCCGGCGCCGTGGTGCTGGTGATGCTGGGGATGGTCCTGGGCGTGGTCCCGTGGATGCACTCGCTGTCGATCACCCCCGAGATCATCCTCCTGGTCTTCCTGCCGCCGCTGATCTACAACGCGGCGTTCTTCTCCTCGCCCAAGGACATGCGCGACCTGATGCGGCCCATCATCGTGCTGTCGGTGGGAATGACCCTGGCGACGGCGTTCGGGTTGGCCGCGATCGTCCACCTGCTGTTGCCGGACGCCGGGTGGCCCGCGGCGATCGCGTTGGGGGCGGCGATCGCCCCGACCGACGCCGTGGCGGCCTCGGCGATCCTCAAACGCGTGGGCACCCCGCGCCGGGTCCTGACGATCCTGGAGGGCGAGTCCCTGATCAACGACGGGGTGGCGCTCACCCTGTTCGGTCTGGCGGTCACCGCGATGGCGCATCCCCTCACCCCGGGGGACGCCGCCCTGGAACTGGGCAAGGTCGTGGTGGGCGGGCTGGCCTACGGGGCGCTGGTGGCCGTGGGGGGCGCCTGGGCCCGGGGCCGGATCCGGGACGCGTCATTGCAACTGATGGTGTCGCTCGTCCTCCCGTTCGTGGCCTACATCCCTGCGGAGATGGCGGGCTTCTCCGGGGTACTGGCGGCGGTGGTGGCCGGGTTCTACCTGGGCACGCACGGGGAGGGCCTGTTGCCGCCCCGGGTGCGGGTGAGCGGCCAGACCATCTGGGGCACGTTGGTGACCCTGTTGGAGGCGATGCTGTTCGTCCTCCTGGGGTTGCAGTTGGACGCGGTGGTCACCAGCGTGCGGGAGAGTTTCGACTTCCTGTACCTGGTGTCGGTGGCGTTGGCGGTGACCGCGACGGCGATCGTGCTGCGCGTACTGCTGATGCTGTTGATCAGCCCCCCACGGCGTCTCGCACCGCGGCTGAGATCGGACCTTCCGTCGTTCCGTGAGCGCGTCGCGATCGGGTGGAGCGGCATGCGCGGGGCGGTGTCCCTGGCGATCGCGCTCTCGTTGCCCGCGACCTTGGACGGGGACCCGTTCACGGATCGGGGCGGGCTCATCTTCGTCGCCGGGGTGGTGGTGATGGTGACGTTGGTCGGGCAGGGGGCGACACTGCCGTGGTTGCTGCGCCGGCTGGGGCTGACCGACGAGGGGACCCGGCGCAAGGAGTACCTGCGGGCCGAGTACGAGATGGACTGCGCGGCGGTACGCAAGGTCGACGAGTTGCTCACCGCGGGCGACATGGAGGACGAGACGGCGGACGTGGTCCGGGAGAGGTACTCACGGCGGATCGGTCGGTTGAAGAGGCTGCTCGACACCGAGGAGGGCGACCTGGACCGGATCAAGCGGGACGCCCGGGAGCGGGGCGCGATGCTCGGTCAGATCGATCAGGCTCGCCGGGACGCGTTGATGGCGCTGTACCGCTCGGGGGAGATCGACCACGACGTGTTCACCGGGATCGGCAAGGAGCTGGACCTGCGTGGCAAGGGCGGTGGGATCGCCCCCTGATAACAGCCGGTACCGGGTACCCAAGAAAACTACAAACTTTCTTAACCATTTCCGTTGACGGGCACCGGCGGTAACTCTAAGGTCTCCTAACAATTACCGGTTCACACGAGCACCTTCGTCTCCCCCGTCTCCCCGCTCGACGAAAGGAACGACCCCCTCATGCTCATCACCCGAAAGGCCCGGCTCGCCCTCATCGGCGGCCTCGCCGCGGCCACCACCGCGCTCGTCTCCTCCTGTGGCGCAACCGCCGAGCCGGTCGAGACCGTGGCCAACGCCGACTCCGTCGAGGTCCAACAGACCGACCAGTGGCTGACCGGGTACTGGCACAACTTCGACAACGGCTCCACCGTGATGCCGCTCGGGGACGTGCCCTCCGAGTACAACCTGGTGCCGGTGGCCTTCGCCGACAACCACCCCGAACTCGACGGCGGCATCACGTTCAACCTCGCCAGTGACGAACTGGGCGGGTACACCGACGAGCAGTTCCGCGAGGACATCACCGCCCTGCAGGCCGAGGGCCGCAAGGTGATCATCTCCGTGGGCGGCGAGCTCGGCCACGTCGACGTCACCAACCCCACCCAGGCGCAGAACTTCGCCGACACCACCTACGAACTCATGCAGGACTACGGGTTCGACGGCGTCGACATCGACCTGGAGCACGGCATCGACGCCCAGCACATGAGCGACGCCCTGCACGACCTCAGCGGCCAGGCCGGTTCCGACCTGATCATCACGATGGCCCCGCAGACCATCGACTTCCAGAGCCCGGACGCCGGGTACTACCAGCTGGCGGAGAACATCTCCGACATCCTCACCATCGTGAACATGCAGTACTACAACTCCGGCACGATGCTGGGGTGTGACGGCAACGTCTACGAGCAGGGCACCAGCGACTTCGTCGCGGCCCTGGCCTGCATCCAGCTGGAGATGGGCCTGAGCGCCGACCAGGTCGGCCTGGGCCTGCCCGCCACCTCCGACGCCGCCGGCGGCGGGTACATGCCGCCGAGCGACGTGGTCGCCGCCCTGAACTGCCTGCAGACCGGCGAAAGCTGCGGCGCGTACTCCCCCGAGACCCCCTACGGCCAGATCGGCGGCGTGATGACCTGGTCCGTCAACTGGGACGCGGTGAACGGCTACGACTTCGCCCAGACCGTTTCCGCGGCCCTCGTGTAAGAGGAAACGATCCGCGGGAGCACTCCCACCCGCGGCCTCGCGCGGCCCGAACCTCCCCTCGCCGGGCCGCACCCCACAAGGGGCGGGACGCCATCACCGGCGTCCCGCCCTTCGGGTTCGGGGCCCCTCAGACCACGGGCAGGTTGGGGCGCAGGATGCTCGGGGCGACGCCGTCGCTGTCCTCGGCCACCCTCTGGCGTTCTTCCGGGACCGGGCCGTAGGTGGTGGTGCGCTGGCGAACGGGACGGCCCGTCGGCCCCACCAGGGCCTTGATGTCGCTGATCGTCTTGTACGAACCCTGGCCCGAGCCCGCCATCCGGCTGATGGTCTCCTCCATGAGGGTGCCGCCCACGTCGTTGACACCGCCCTGGAGCAGCTGCCGGAAGGTGCCCTCGGCGAGCTTGACCCAGGAACCCTGGATGTTGTCGATCTGTCCGTGCAGCAACAGCCGCGCCAGGGCGTGCACCGCCCGGTTCTCGCGCACGGTGGGACCGGTACGGGCCAGCCCGGCCAGGTAGATCGGAGCGCTGGTGTGCACGAACGGCAACAGGACGAACTCGGTGAAACCGGGCCGTCCGTTGCGCTCACGGGACCGTTCCTGGAGGGAGCGCAGCAGCTTGATGTGCGCCACCCAGTGGTGCGGGGAGTCCACGTGTCCGTACATCATCGTGGACGTCGTGGGGATCCCCAGGTCGTGCGCGTTGGTGATGACGTCGACCCACTCCGAGGCGGGCAGCTTGCCCTTGGTGAGGACCCACCGGATCTCGTCGTCGAGAATCTCCGCGGCGGTACCGGGGATGGAGCCCAGACCGGACTCGCGGGCGCGGGTCAGCCAGTCCCGGATCGACATGTTCGTGCGGGCGGCGCCGTTGACGACCTCCATCGGGCTGAACGCGTGGACGTGCATGTCCGGAACGCGTTCGCGCACGGCCGCGGCGATGTCGAAGTAGGCGGTGCCGGGCAGGTCCGGGTGGATACCGCCCTGCATGCACACCTCGGTGGCTCCCGCCTTCCACGCCTCCTCCGCGCGGTCGGCGACCTGGTCCAGGGAGAGCGTGTAGGCGTCCGCGTCGGTGCGGCGCTGGGCGAAGGCGCAGAACCGGCAGCCGGTGTAGCAGACGTTGGTGAAGTTGATGTTCCTGGTGACGACGTAGGTGACGTCGTCACCGACGGTGTCGCGGCGGACCCGGTCGGCCAGACCGGTGAAGGCCTCCAGGGCGTCGCCGTCGGCGTGCAGCAGGGCGAGCGCCTCGGCGTCGCTCAGCCCGGCGGGGTCGCGTTCGGCGCTGCGCAGGGCGGCGGCGATCTCGGGGTCCGTCCGCCGGGGCACCGCGCCTTGGCGGTCGACGACGGGGGTGAGTTCGTCCCAGTCCCCGTAGACCGCGTCGAAGTCACTCCGCCGGTCCTCGGTACGGCCCTCGGTGTCGATGTCGGTGTGCAGGTCGGTGCGACCCGAGGAGACCATGACCGCCTCGGGTTCCTGCCAGGG
Source organism: Nocardiopsis sp. NPDC006832 (assembly GCF_040635885.1). Lineage (NCBI taxonomy): Bacteria > Bacillati > Actinomycetota > Actinomycetes > Streptosporangiales > Nocardiopsidaceae > Nocardiopsis > Nocardiopsis sp. NPDC006832. The sequence continues at coordinate 170,900 of NZ_JBEYLC010000001.1, forward strand.
GCGGCCCACCAGGGGCGCGTCCTCGCGAGCCAGGCCGGTCGCGGGGTCCACCAGGGCGTCGACGTGCGCGCGCACCCGCGGGTCGATCCAGGGTTCGCCGGCCCGGATGTACTCGGGGTAGACGGTGAGGCGCTCGCGCAGCGTGAAGCCCTGGGCCGCGGTACGGGCGGCGAGGTCGTCGATCTGGGGCCAGGGGCGTTCGGGGTTGACGTGGTCGGCGGTGAGCGGGGAGACCCCGCCCCAGTCGTCGATGCCCGCGCGGATCATCAGCGCGTACTCGTCCACGCTCCCGTCCTCCGCGCCGATGAGGTTGGGCGGTGCCTGGATGTGCGCCTTGGGTCCCATGACCAGGCGGGTGACGGCGATGGTGGCGGCCATCTCCTCCCGCTCGGCGTCGGGCCGGTGCATCATCGCGGTGTCCGGCTTGGCGCGGAAGTTCTGCACGATGATCTCCTGGAGACCGCCGTAGCGGCGGGAGACCCCGCGCATCGCGAAGATCGAGTGCGCCCGGTCGGCGAGCGTCTCGCCGATGCCCAACAGCAGGCCGGTGGTGAAGGGGACGCTGGAGCGACCGGCGTCCTCCAGGGCGCGCAACCGGACGGCCGGGTCCTTGTCGGGGCTGCCGTAGTGGGGTTGGCCCTTCTCCTCGAACAGACGCCGAGAGGTGGTCTCCAACATCATGCCCATCGAGGGCGAGACCGGCTTGAGGCGTTGGAAGTCCGACCAGGTGAGCACCCCGGGGTTGAGGTGCGGCAGCAGGCCCGTCTCCTCCAGGATCATGATCGCCATGGCGCGCACGTACGAGAGGGTGTCGTCGTAGCCGCGCGAGTCGAGCCACTCGGCGGCCTGCTTCCACCGGTCCTCGGGGCGGTCGCCCAGGGTGATGAGGACTTCCTTGCAGCCCATCTCGGCGCCCTTGCGAGCGATCTCCAGGACCTCGTCCGGGGACATGTAGGGGGATTCGAGCCGACCGGGGACCGTGACGAAGGTGCAGTAGTGGCAGCGGTCCCGACACAGTCGGGTCAGTGGCACGAAGACCTTGCGGCTGTAGGTGATGACGTTTCCGCGCCCGGAGGCCTCCAGGCCGGCGTCGCGTACCCGTCCGGCGTGGTCGAGGAGGAGGTCGAGGTCTTCGCCACGGGCGTGCAGGAGGATCTCGGCTTCGGTGGGGTCCAGGGTCTTGCCGTCACGCGCTCGGGCCAGCGCCCTGCGCATGGCGGACGCCGTGGGCGTGGGAATGGGCTCCGGGTCGTTCGCACCGCTCATACCGGCCCACCCTACGCGTCGGTCTTTCACGGATCCTGGCCGCCACCCGACCATTCGGTATGGCCGGAAATGTTGGCGGTGTGATTCACGGGTCCTCAACCGGGATGATCTTGCTCGTAGCGCCCATTTGGGCGCCCAAATGGGCGCTACGAGCAAGATCACGCGGGACAGGCCCGAGTCGGTGAACCTAGGGGGTCACCGCATTAGGCTGGCCGGGTGCTGACTCGGCTTCGACGTAACACGTGGGTGCGCCTCACCCTGCTACTGGTGGTGTGCGCCTGCGCGGGCGTGGCCGTGCACGCGAACTGGAATCAGGCGCGCGAGGCCGTGGCCGAACTCCCCCTATGGGTACTGCCGACCGCCGTCCTGGCCGGGATGCTGGGGTTGGCCGCGCAGATGCTGGCCTGGCGTTCGCTCCTGGCCGGGCTGGGTTCACCACTGCCACGTACGGTGGCCGCACGCGTGATGTTCGTCGGTCAGCTCGGCAAGTACCTGCCGGGTTCGGTGTGGGCCTTCGTCGCCCAGGTGGAACTGGCCCGGGACTGGAACGTGCCCCGCTCACGTGGTGCGGCGGCCACCCTGGTGGCGATCGCGGTGACGGTGGCGGTGAGTCTGGCCGTGGCGGCGGTGGCGCTGCCACTGTCATCGGCGGAGGCGGCCCGCCGCTGGTGGTGGGCGCTGGCCGCCGCCCCGGTGTTGCTCGCCTGCCTGCACCCACGGGTGTTGGGGTGGGGCATCGGGCTGGCCGCACGGCCCTTCGCCCGCTTCCGAGAGGTGGCCGAGGCCGGTCCACTGCGGATCAGCGGGGGCGCCGTGGCCGCCTCGGTGGGGTGGACCCTGGTGGCGTGGGTGCCCTTGGGCGCGCACGTGTGGCTTCTGACCTGGGCGGTGGGTGGGAACGCCCTGGCCTCGATCGGTCCGGCGGTGGGCGCCTACGCGCTGGCCTGGACCCTGGGTCTGCTGGTGGTGTTCGCCCCGGCCGGGCTCGGGGTGCGCGAGGTGGTGTTGGTGGTCGCGCTGGCCCCGGTGGTGGACGCGGGCGCGGCCCTGGTGGTGGCGGTGTTGTCCCGCCTGGTGATGACCGTGGCGGATGTGGGCTGGGCGGGTCTGTCGTTGTTGCTGTCCCGCTCCTCGATCCGACCAGCCGCGCACGACCCGGCCTGACCGGGTCGAGTCCCGTCACCGTCGCACACCCTCACCCTCCTTGTGCCAGTTAATGAAGTTCATGCTCTTGTGCCCCACTTACAGGTCGTCGCAGTCGAAGGCCGCTGGAGAAGTCGACCCGGTCGACTCAATGGCATGAGCAGGGCCCATGGCGAGGGGCGGGCCATCCACGTGCCGAGGATGAAGCAGCTGCTCCTTCCGTGCATCAGCGTTCGGGTCCGCAGGCCGGGTCCTCTGAGCCGATCTCGGCCTCCGTCCGGCCCGGTTCCCATGATCGGGGTAGTAGGACTCCACGTGGTTCTCCCTGGTCGATGGCTGCCCGAAGCGTGTCAGGGCAATCCCCTGACGCATCAAGAAAGATGACCTCCCCACCAACGAACTCAGCCCCGGTGAAGTCCACCTCCGCCTCGGTGAAGCGAGCCTGGAAGAAGGACACGTCCGCCCCGGTGAAGCGAGCCTGGAAGAAGCCCACCGCCCCGCCGGCGAACTCAGCAGTGCCGAAGTAGGCCTCCCCGTCGGCGAGTTCGGCTCCAGTGAAACCCACCTCCGCCCCGGTGAAGCGCGCCTGGAAGAAGTTCACCTCCCCGCCGGTGAAGCGAACCTCAGCGAAGTCCACCCGCCCGCCTGCAAGTTCGGCTCCAGCGAAGTCCACCTCCCCACTAGCGAACTCGGCTCCGGCGAAGTCCACCTCCCCACCAGCAAACTCGATGTCCGTGAAGTCCACGTTGCCACCGGTCAGGCGAGCCTGAGAGAAGACAACATGCCCGTCGGTGAAGCGAGCTTTGGTGAAGTCCACCCGCCCGCCGGCGAACTCGGCCTTGGTGAAGTCCACCTGCCCACCGGCAATCTCGGCCTTGGTGAAGTCCACCCGCCCGCCAGTGACGCGGGCCTGGGAGAAGTCCACATGCCCGCCGACGAAGCGAGCCTCGGGGAAGTCCAGACCACCATCGGCGATCTCGGTTTCGCTAAAAAGAACCTGGCTACCTGTGAACTCCGACTCGAAAAAGGACACCATCGTGCCCTTGAACACGCTGTCGAGGAAAAAGACCTTTCCGCCGGTGAATCGGGTCTTCCAGAAGAGCACCTCGCCCCCGGTGAAGTGGACATCCGTGAAGAGCGCATCCCCGCCGGTGAACTCGGCCTCGGTGAAGTCCACGAACCCGCCGGTGAAGTGGGCCCTACGCAGGTCGCAGCCGTCGAAGACGACACCGGTGAAGTCGTAGTCCTTACCGCGCCAGCGGGTGGGGCCGCGCAGTCGCTGGCCGATGATGCGGAGGATGGTGTGGCGCACCTCGCGCGAGGCGGCGAACTCCAGCTCACGCTCGCGGTGCTCCTCCCTCCGTGCCGTGGAGGCGTTCTTGGCCGGTGCCCGAGGGGCCGAGGTATAGGGCATGCGCAGGTAGGCGCACAACACGTCGATGACCATCTGCACCAGATCCTCACGCCCCTCGGGGGCCTCATCGGCCAGCCGGGCCAGGGCGTGCACGCCGGCCAGTCGCACTGCGGCGTGGTCACTGCCGAGCTTGTCGCTGGCGCTGTCGAAGGTGTCGGTGAACAGCTTCGCGACCTCACGTGCGGCTGCCTGTTCGGCGCGTTCGGCATCGGCTTCGGTCGTGCGCTGACGTCGGTAGTGGATCGCCAGCAGCGCGACACCGCCCAGGCCGGCAACGATGGCGAAGGACCGGGTCGCGATCGCGTCCAAGGCGCGCGGGGGCAGAACGGCGGGAACGTCGAGTCCAGGGGTGCCCAGGATGAGCCAGACAAGCAGCACCATCGCTGCCACTGCCCCGATGGCCACCGCCCATGCGGCGAGGATCAGCCACCACAGCCGGACCGAGGCCGACTGTTGGGGGCGGATGAGCACCGCGGCGATCCCCAGTGCGGCCACCAGGCCCGTACCAAGAAGGATGCTCCTGAGGGGCAGGCCTGGAGGAAACAGGCCCAGCAGGAAGGTGAACAGGGGCCAAGAGGTAGCGGCAAGGGCGGGCAGCGCCACGGCGGCCAAGGCGATGCCGACCCACTGTCGGGGGGTGGGTGAACGCATGGCGGTCACGGTAGACCGCCCGGCGCCGGGGCGAGCTCGGGTTGCCGATTCCGGCCAACATCGGGTGCCGACAACGAACGTGGCAACAGGCGCGAACCGCTCAGTGGGCGAAGGCGCCGGGCCTGGCGCGGTCTTGGTCGGACAGTTCCGACCAAGACCGCACTCTTTGACGGTTTGGGGGTGATGATCGGGGGCCGCTCAGGCCATGGCCGGAACGCGGGGGCTGCCGAGGTTCCGGGCCCAGGGCCGTATGGCGGGCCGGTCGGTGTGCGGCCACAGTTTCAGGAGGAGTTCGTCCACGTCGCGGGCTTCGACCAGGCCGGAGGGGGTGGCGATCCAGAACGACTGGGTGGCCTCACCGAAATAGATGAGCAGGTGGCGGTTTCGGGCTTGGGCCTGGGCGGCCTGGGCGTGTTCGCGGGAGAACTCGGAGCGGTGTCCACCCAGGCGGGGCAGGGTGCGGGCGCGCTGGGTCCGGCAGGTGCGATGGTCACAGGACGCACAGACCGGACCGGTGGTGGGGGCCGAACGCGGCGGGGCCGGGGTGAAGGTCGTGCCGCTGGTGTGGGTGGGGCGAGTGTCCACGGGGCGACGCGGCGCGGGGATAGGGTGGTTCATCAGATCCTCGTTTTCCTTACAAATGAACTGGTTTGGTTGTTCGGGGGTTCAGGGCCCGGAAGAGCGTTGGCGCGCTCTCCTGGGCCCGTCTCATGTCATCGACGTGACAGAGCGTGGAGTTCAGTTGAGGGCGGCGGTGTTCCATCCGCTGCGGGTCAGGTCGTAGGCCAGGTACAGCCACACGGTGCGGTACTCGGCGTTGCCGTTGTCGCCCCATGAGGTGGCCAAGGCGTCGATCATCGCCAAACCGCGCCCGGACTCGGCTCCCAGGTTCAGCCCGTCCGGGGCCGGGACGAGGCGGGTGTTGCGGGTGTGTAGTCCGCCCCGGTCGTGGCAGCTCAGGTGGAGTCCTTCCTTGTCGCGGTGCACCCGCAGGGTGTAGTTGCCACCCGGGAGTCCGGAGAGACTGTGCCGGAGCGCGTTATTGGCCAGCTCGCTGCCCAGCAGGGTGAACAGGTAGCGGTAGTCGCCCGTTTCGGTGGCCGCGCACGTGTCCAGGAACGCGCGGACCAGGGGCATCAGGGCGGGGACTCCAGCGAAGTCGTAGCTGCGCGCTCGGTAGTTGGGGCGCTCGGGCAGGCCGGAGAAGTAGTGGCGTTGGAAGGGCCGGATGAAGCTGGCCAACGGCACCGTGGCCTCGCCCTGAACCGGGACGGGGACAGGGCCAGGGGCGGGCGCGAAGGCGTTTTCGGGCATGACGAACACACTCCTTGACATGGGTCACCGGACTTCAAAGCGTCGGCTCTACGGACACGAAACCTCCGCACCATCCGCCCTGTGTTGCTCAGCGGACAACCGGCGCCTCAGACTCTTGAGAGTCATGATTGATTTTCAATATAGAATCTCAAACAGCTTCCCGCCAGCGATTCACCAACCTGGCCATCCAGGTTTCTCGAAGCTTCCACACCGGGCAGCCGACCCAACTAACGTTCGAACGGCTGACTTCAGACAGACAGGGTGGTGCAAATGGGATCAAGTCCGACAGTGTGGCGACGTTGGCTTGCCCACGAGCTAAAACGTCTCAGGGTGGAGGCCGGACTCAGCCGCAAAGACGTCGCCGCGGAGCTTCGCTGCACCCAAGGGAAGCTGCACTACATCGAGACCGCAATGGTCCCACCACGCGCCCGGGACCTGGAAGAAATCCTCTTCGACCTCTACCAGATTCCCGAGGAACGCCGTGATCACTACCTTCAAGCAGCTCGCAACGCGCGCAAACGAGGCTGGTGGGAGAAGCAGGACGACAGCGTCACCCTGCCGAAATGGTTCTCTTTGTACCTCGGTCTTGAGCAAGGTGCCTCAGAGATCTATACCTGGGAGACTCAGCTGATCCCGGGCCTACTTCAGACCAGGGAGTACGCATACACCGTTATCAACGGGGCGATCGCGGAACAGGGATCTGACGAAGTCGAGAAGTTGGTCGACGTGCGCATAGCCAGGCAGAACATCCTGTCTGGGGAAGAGGCCATCCGGCTCTGGGCTGTCATCGACGAGACAACTCTTCTCCGCGAGGTCGGAGGTCGATCAGTCATGCATGATCAGATTGACCACATCCTCAACCTGAGTTCCCATCCACGCATCACCATCCAGCTCTTGCCACAACCAAGTGGAACTCACGCTGGCATGCTGGGAAGCTTCTCCATCCTAGGGTTCCCAGCTTCCACGGATCCTGGTCTCATCTACCTCGAATACCGCACTGGAGCGATGTACCTTGAGCAACCCTCAGAGATCAAGAACCATCAGATAGCTTTCGAACACCTTCGGATGGCCGCGCTCAAACCTGAACCCTCACGTTCAAGGATGAAGGAGATCATGGAGAACCTGCGATGAATCAAGAATCGCTGGAGTTGAACTGGCATAAAAGCAGCTATAGCGGTGAGACAGGTGGAAACTGCGTGGAGGTAGCGCACATCCCCACCAGCTTCCGGAAGAGCAGCCACAGCGGTGCCGGCGAAGACTGCGTCGAGGTCGCCGAACTCCCCAGAGGCGCGGCCATCCGTGACTCGAAGCACCCCGATGCCGGACACTTCCCCTTCCCCGTCTCCGAGTGGACCGGCTTCCTCAGAAGCGCTCTCCGCTAACCGACCCCGGCCAGAACCCCGCCTGCGGTGGGCCCTCACCCACCGCAGGCGTCTCCCACACGACTGACTCTTGAGGACTTCCAACTCGGGCCCCGGGCCGCTGTCCGCTCCCGGGCTCCAACTGAGAGCGCCGAACGCGGGACGGGGAGGCAACGGCCTCCCCTCCGTGGTCAGGCTCCTAGGAGACGGTCGGTGTAGTCCTTCCAGAACGGGGCGGCCTCCACCGGGCGCACGCCCGCGCGCAGACGCTCGGGAACCCCCGGGCGGTAGAAGTCGGCCAAAGCCCGAGCCAGGTCGGTGACGTCGCCGGGTTCGCACAGCATCCCGTCCACCCCCTCGCGCACGTGGTCGGCGAGGGCGCCCGCACGGGTGGCGATCACCGGTAGACCGTGCTCGTGGGCCAGCCACACGTTCTGACTGGCGGTGGCGGAACGGTACGGCAACACCATGGCGTCGGCGGCGGCGAACAACTCGGGGAGTTCCTCGGCGGGCACGTAGCCCTCGCGGAAGCGCACCCGATCGGCCACCCCGAGACGACGGGCCAACGCGGTCAGGTCGGCGGATCCTCCCCAGAACTCTCCGGCCACGGTCAGGGTGACGTCGCCCGGCGCACCCTCGGCCAGCGCCCGCAGCAACACGTCCACGCCCTTGTAGGGGCGCACGATCCCGAGGAAGAGCAGGTGGCGCCGCTCCCCCGGCTCCGGCGCGGAACGCGCGCCGGTGTCGGGCAGGTGCGGGGGCATCGGCGCGACCACCGGCCGACGACGCTCGGAACCGAGCAGCCCTTCGGCCAGGCGGGCCTGTTCGGTCGAGTGGGTGAGCACCCCATCGGCGCGGCGCAGCAGGGCGCGGACCAGGGAGACGTCCACGGCCCGGCGTTCGTGCGGCAGGACGTTGTGGCACAGGACCACCACACGGGTTCGCTCGCGCCCTCGGCTCGGGCGCGACGACCGCAGTCCGGCCAGGATCCCCAGGTAGGCGGGGACCTGGACCGGTGAGAACAGGGTGAGCACCACCAGGTCCTCGGTGCGGGCCAGCCGCCGACCCGTCGCGAACCAACCGTCGGGCCGGTACCAGGCCAGGTCGTGCCGGGTGTCGGGGAAGGGCTCGCCCTCGGGGTCGGCGACGGTCTGTTCACCCGGGTACAGGGCGGCCGGATACTGGGCCAGCCAGGACTCGATCCGGACCCGGTGCCCTTGGGCGGCCAGGCGGTGGGCGAGTTCGGTGGTGTGCCGGGCGCCACCGCCCTTGTACGGGTGGGCGGGCCCCACGAGCGCGATCCGTCTCACGAGTGCTCCCTGGAGCGCACGATGAGGTCGGCCAGCAGCGCGATGGCCGTGAGGAGCAGCCCCGTCATGAGGATGAAGACCGTGTTGCTCGGCAGGTAGAACAGGTTCCGCACCTGGTCGAAGACCAGCTTGGCGGCGCCGATGCCGAGCAGCCACAGGGCGGGCGGCATCAGGACCTTGAGCGGGTTGAAGTACATGACCATGCGCAGCACCTGGAGGATGTACCGGTAGGCGTCGCTCACGAAGTGGAACTTGGAGGTTCCGGCGCGCTTGGCGTACTCGATGGGCACGTACCTGAGCTGGTGCTGGTTGGACAGGAACGCCAGCGTGATGGTGGTGACGCAGGAGAACCCGGGCGGCAGCAGACGCAGGTAGGGGCGGGCGACGTCCCGGCGGAACACCCGGAGCCCGGAGTTGAGGTCGGGGATGGGGGTGTTGGTGAGGCGTTCGGCGATCTTGCGGATCACCCACTTGGCGGGGACCCGCAGGGCCTTGTGGGTGCCCATCTCCTGGGTGCGCGCGCCGACGACCTGGTCGATCTCGGGGTCGGCTTCGAGCATGGCCACCAGTTCGGGGATGCGCTCGTTGGGGTAGCTCATGTCGGCGTCGGTCCACACCACGAACTCGCCGCGGGCCCGTTGGCTGCCGATCCGTCTGACGGTGCCGGCCCCTCCGTTGTGTCCGAAGGCCACCACCCGCATGTGCGGGAAGAGGTGTTCCACCTCGCGCAGGCGGTCCAGGGTGCCGTCGGCGGAGGCGTCGTCCACGGCGATCAGTTCGTACCCGTACCCGGAGGTGTCCATGGCCGAGCAGATCCGCTTGACCTCGTCGACGACGTGGTCCTCCTCGTTGAAACAGGGCAGGACGATGGTGACCCGGACGGGAGGTTCGTCGGCGCGCTCGCGCGGTTGTTCGGTGTCGGCGTGACTCATCGTGTTCTTCTCGACGGAGCGGGTTTGTCGGAAACGGCGGGCGACGGTTCGGAGCACCGCGGTGGGGGCCGGTCCCGCCTCATTCGGGGGGTTCTGGGACGACCGTCCAGACACTGCCGCGGAAATCCCAGGAACCGGTGGGGGGTTCCATGAGCGTACTCGGGTCCATGTCGGCGACGACGTAGAAGTCGCGTTCGGCCTCGTCGGCGTCGGTGACCTCGTCCAGTTGGTTCCACTCCGGCGCGGCGAGCACGGGGGTGCGGTCCCGTTCGTAGACGGCGCCCACCACCCGGTCCACCGATTCCTCGTCGGGCGCGTCCATGGCCGCGGTGGGCGCCCCGCACACGTTGCGGAGCAACGGCATGTAGGCGCCCGCCATCCCCGAGTCCACCACGATGACCGAGGCGTCCTCCGGTAGTGACGCGCACAGGCGTTCGGTCGCCGCGACCGTTCCGATGTCCTGCCGGTACCCCATGATCCCCGCCGCGGAGGTGACCAGGGTGGGACCGAGCATGGCGACGGCCGCCCCCGCGGCCACCACCGCCGGTAGCGAGCGGGCGAGCGGGCCGCCGCGGCCGTACCGGACGGACCGTTCGCAGTAGCGGGTGAGCCAGGCCAGGAACCACAGCGCGAACAGGATGAAGGCCGGGATGACCAGCACGATCAGTCGGCGGCTGGCCCAGGGGTGGTCCGGTGTGATGGCCGGCCGCAGCAGGGTCGTGGCGACCGTCCACACGAGCAGCATCGCGGGCAACAACCACTGTGTGTCGCGACGGAGCGTGAGTCGGCGCAGCACCAGGGCGACCCCGAGGGCCGCGAACATGACGGTGCCCAGCCCCACGTACCAACCCACCCAGTACAGGCTCATGTCGTAGTAGGTGCGACTGCCCTCGATCGGCAGCCCCTCCGTCTGCTGGACCGCGGCGACCCACTGGTCGGTGAAGTCACTGCCGTGGCCGTAGTCCGGCCACAGCAACGGGCGGATCGCGAAACCCACCATGACGAGGATCGCGAGCACGCCGACCGCGTTCGGCAGCCACCGGACCCGTTCGGTGTGCGGTAGTCCGTACCGCCAGAGCGCGGCGGTGAGGACGACGGTGATGAAGATGACGACCGCGCTGATGAGCAGCAGCGGGTTCATCGAATCCGACAGGTACTCCAGGTAGGGCAGCGAGTAGCCGTACCCCGCGACCAACCCGTAGACCACGCCCACGACGAGCCCGCCGAGCAGGGGCAGGGCCTGACCGCGCCGGGCCACCAGGAAGAGTCCGACGAATCCGATCACCGGCAACAGGTCGCGGATGGCGTCGATGCGCACCAACACCCCGAGACCGAGCACCACCCCGGCGATCGCGGCGAGCGTGTGGCCCGCTCCCCACCCGTCGGTGAGGGCGCGCCTTCGGCTCAGGGCGTCGAACGCGATGATCAGGCCGCCCAGAAGCAGGATCTGGGCGAGCGGCTCGCTGTAGGTGAACCTGCTGACCCACTGTTGGGGCAGGCAGACCGCCAGCACCAGCGCGGCCAGGGGCGCCCAACGCGCCCCGACCAGGCGGGCGGTGAGCCCGGCGAAGGTGAGGACCCCGAGCGCGCCGAGGATGGGGGTGGCGACGAGCATGCCGTCGAGCCCGCCCAGCCAGTAGCCGATCGACAGCACCAGGGGGGCGCCCGCCATGAACTGTGGCCAGATGACGTCGTCGCGCTCGTAATGGGCCAGGCTCCGGTAGTTGAGCGCCGGATCGTCACCGGCTATGAGTTCGCGCTGCTGCGGGATGGGCAGGAACCCGTTCTCCGCGATCCACGACGTGTACATGGCGTAGGAGGCGGGATCACGGCGAATGACCAACGCCTCGGCGTGGTAGGCGATCTGGACCACGGCGAAGGCGACCGTGATGAGCAGCACCGCCACCACCGGCCACCACGAGAGGTGGTCCTCGTCGAGGTCGGGGATCAGGCGGGGCGACAGCGCGCAGGCCACCAACACCGCGGGCGCCCCCAGAAGGAGCCCGAGCAGCGGAGTGAACCAGCCCGCGACCAGCAAGGGGAAGGCTACGAGGAGCCAGGCCGAGAGGGCGATCGCGGGGAGCGCGGTCACACGGGCGAGGAACCGTCCGGGAAGCAAGCGCATGGGGCAACTCTGGCACTTCCGGCACCGGTACGCACACCGGCACCGCCCGCACGCCCTCTTCCCGACGGGGCCGTGGCACCGGCCACGGTCGTCCTCCGCTCCCCCGGGGCTCCTACCATGAGGGCCATGTCCGATTCTCCCGCGCCGCTGTGGCGCGCTCTCGTCTCAGCCGATCCCGCCCGCCCGTTCGTGACCTCCTACGACGATCTCGGGGACCGGGTGGAACTGTCCCGGGCCACCCTGGACAACTGGGTCTCCAAGACCTCGAACATGCTGGTGGACGGCTTCGGCACCCAGCCCGGCGACCGGGTTGCGGTGGCTCTGCCGCCGCACTGGCAGTCGTTGGCGTGGCTGCTGTCCTGCTGGTCGGTGGGCGCGTCCGCGGTACTGGACGGTTCGGGTGACGTGGCCCCGAACACCGAGGTGTCGGTGGCCGGCCCCGACCGGCTGACGGCGGCTCAGGACAGCGGCGCGGAGGAGGTCGTGGGCACCTCCCTCGATTCCTTGGGGATGCCACTCAAGGAGGTGCCCGCGATGGTCACCGACTACACCGTGGAGGTCCGCGGGCACGGCGACCACTTCCAGCCCTATCCCGTCGACGCCGGCGAGACCGCGCTGGAGGTGGGCGAGCGCGCGCTGACCGGCGCCGAGGTGGTTGCCGCCGGCCGGGCCCGCGCCGAGGCCTGGGGGCTGGCCGAGGGCGACCGGCTGGCCGTGGTGGTCGCCTCCGACGCCCCGTTGACGGCCCTGGGCGAGGACCTGTCGGTGCTCACCGCCGCGATCGTCTCCGGTGTTCCGCTGGTGTTGACCCCCGCCCCGGCCGCCGGCGAGGAGGAGCGATTCCTCAAGCGGTTGGGGACCGAACGGGTGAGCGTGGTGTACGGATGGGTTCCCGAGGGCGACGCGCCCTTCCGACGGGTGGACTGAGCGGACGACTCCGAGGGTTCACACCACGAGGTCATGGTCGGGGTCTCGGCCCTTGGCGCGTTCGCGGTCGCCGCGTTCCTTGTCGGCACGGGCGGCCTCACGGGCCGCCCGTTCCTCGCGGGCGATCCGCTCCATCTCGGCGCGGTACTGATCGGCGGCCTGGGCGCTGTGGTCGGGGTGCATGGGGTTCTCCGGGGGTTCACCGGCCGGGGGCCGTTCCCCCGGCTGATCCCAGACTCGGTCTAAGGACCCCCGCGGCACATCGGAAGACCTCATCGAAGCGCGAGGCCGCGGCCCCCTTAGACGGGTCGGCCGCGGCCTCGCGGATGCCTCAGATCGCCCGTTCCCTCCTTAGACGAAGGAGCGCGCGGCGCGGGTGACGCCGGTGCTCAGGGCTCCCGGTAGTAGGGGTCCAGGGCGATGCCCTCGCGACGTTCCCGGTCGTAGGTGTACACCTGGCGACCGCTCACGAACACGCGCAGGGCACGGCTCATGATGTCGAGCGGGTCGCCGGACCAGACCACCACGTCGGCGTCCAGACCGGGCTTGAGGGAACCCACACGGTCGTCCAGGCCCATGATCTCGGCGGGGTTGATGGTCAGGGCGCGGATCGCGGAGTCTCGGTCCATCCCCTCCTTCACGCACAGGATCGCCTGGTAGACGAGGAACTCCACCGGGATGACCGGGGCGTCGGTGGTGAGGGCGACCTTGACGCCGGCGCGGTCCAGGATGCCGGGGTTGGCCAGGGTCCGGTTGCCGACCTCCACCTTGGAACGGGAGGTCATCAGCGGGCCGGTGATGACGGGGATGTCGCGCGCGGCGATCTCGTCGGCCAGCAGGTGGCCCTCGGTGCAGTGGTTGATGATGAGCCGGTAGCCGAACTCGTCCGCCAGACGCATCGCGGTGTGCATGTCGTCGGCGCGGTGCACGTGCTGGCACCAGGGCACCTCGCCGTCCAGCACCTGGACCAGGGTCTCCAACGTGTTGTCGCGGTCGAAGGGCTTGCCCTCCTCGTTGGCGTGGTCGCGCTTGGCCTTGTAGTCCTGGGCCTTGGTGAAGGCGTCGCGGATGACCGCGGCCACGCCCTGCCGGGTGGAGGGGAGTGAGTCCTTGTTGCCGTAGACGCGCTTGGGGTTCTCTCCCAGGGCGCTCTTGACGCTGGCGGGTTCCTTGAGCAGACGGTCCTCGACGCTGCGACCCCACATCTTGATGGCGACGGTGCGGCCGCCGATGGGGTTACCCGAGCCGGGCTTGATCACGGAGCTGGTGACACCGCCCGACAGCGCGTCGACGAACCCCTGGTCGGCGGGGTTGATGGCGTCGATGGCACGCATGCGGGCGCCGTTGGGGTCGGTCATCTCGTTGGTGTCGTCACCGGCCCAGCCGATGGTCTCCTCGTGGATGCCGACGTGCCCGTGCGCCTCGACGAAGCCGGGCAGGACCCACTGGCCCGCGGCGTCGACGACCTCGGCCCCCTCGGGGACGGCGATCTCGTCCGCCGTCCCCACCGCGGTGATGCGACCGTCGGAGATCAGGACCGTCCCGCCCTCGATGGGGTCCCCCGCGACGGGCACGACGTATCCGGAAGTGATAGCGATATCCATGGCCGGCAACCTAGCCCATGCCCGGGTACGCACCCAAGACCATTACCGCACCGATCATCCAACGACCCGCTCGTGGGATCATCCCTCGGGCCGGCGAGCGGTGAGCAGTTCGGAGTCGGGGGTGAGCTCGACGCTCGCCTCCTCGATGGAGTCGCGCACCTTCCGGCAGTGTCCGACGTCCTCACTGTCGCCGGTGAGATCACCGCCCTGGGTGGCGAAGGCGTAGACCATGCTGGGCCGGTCGGCGAACTCCATGATCCGGAACGCGCCACCCAGCCCCGGGTGGTACGGGGTGTCCTCGGGGATGGTCGCGAGGTCGACGATGCCCGCCTCGACCAGGTCGGCGAGGAAGTCGCGTTGACCGTTGAGGACCGCCGCCCCGCCCTGGGGCCGACGCAGCACCGATTCGTTGACGACCACCCGCAACGCCGGACCCTCGGGACCGGTCATCGCCGCGCGGTAGGCCATCTCCTCGTCCACCATGGCCTCGATGTCGTCCGGCTCCAGGTCGGAGTGCCGCGGGCCCAGCACCGCCCGCGAGTATTCACGGGTACGTAGGAACACCGGAACGGTCATGGGCTGGTGTTCCCACAACCGCGCGGCGTGGGTGCCGAGTTCCCTCATGTCGCCGAACTCGTTGGGGAAGGCCTCCGCCTGCAACGCGATGGCCCAGGCGTCGAGTAGTTGGTGCTCGGTGCCCAGGGCGGTGTCGACCCGTTCGACCAGGGAACGGGCCGGTCTGCAATGCGCGTCCTCCACCTCGCGGAGCTTGTCGTCGGTGACCCCGACGCTCCTGGCGAGCTCGCTGCGTGAAAGCCCTCGGGCGGAGCGGGCACGTAGGATCCGAGCCCCGAAGGGGAGCCACATCGCCGACGGCAACGTCGAATTCATGCCCATGACCTCTCCCGATTCTGCCGACACCTCTGGGGGCCTGGAGTGACGTACCCTCGTTGCGACGCCCCAGCCCCCGGGCTTCGACCTTCTCTTGCCCCCGGGTGGCCGGTCAAGCGACTCGACGGGTGCGGCCATCCGTGACAAGTCAACACAAAGTCCGCGATGTCGTTCTTCCCCTGTCGAGTGTTTCCCCCGATTGGAAGGTCTGTTGGTCTACCTCGCCCTCATCGCCACGGTCCTGTCACTGGTGTTCTGGGTCTACGTGCTCTTCGACGTCATCGGTTCCGAAGCGGAAAGGGTCCGCCTCCTGCCCAAGCCCGCTTGGGCGGTGATCGTCCTGTTACTGCCGAAGATCGGCGCCGCGGCGTGGTTCCTCCTGGGCCGCCCTCGCCGTGAACGAACGTCCGTCGAGGGTCCGGTGGGGCCGCCCTCGCCGTTCCCCGAGTACGACCACCCGAGCAGGGCACGCGCCTCCACCACCGAGGAGGACGAGGCGTTCCTGCGGCAGTGCCGCGAGCGGGCCGAGGAGCAGCGCGCTCGGGCCAGGGAGTCGCAGGCCCGCGAGGAACGCGAACGCCTCGAACGGCGGCGGGAGCAGCGGGAGGAAGGCCTTGAACAGGGCGAACGCGACGCCGACGAGGACCCGACGGAGTCCTCGCCCTGAGCGCCACGGGGGGTTCGGACGGATAGGTCCCGAACATCTGGGCCGTCCGAATTCGCAGTACGCTGAAGCCGCCCCGCCGCGAACCTGACCTTCCGGAAGTGAACCCGATGAACCGCTTGACTCTGCCGGTATCGATCCTCGCCTGCACCGCCTTGTTCGCCACCGCGGCCTGCCAGTCCGAGGAACCCGCACCGGAGACCGACTCCCCGTCCCCCGAAGCCTCGGAGGAATCCCCGCTGCCCGCCGAGGTGGACATCACCGGGGTGGAGGGCGCGACCCTGCACACCAGCGAGGGCGACATCGCACTGGAGCTGCTGCCCGACGACGCCCCCATCACCGTCGCCAACTTCGTCGGCCTGGCCGAGGGCGGTCTCGCTACCAACCCGGAGACGGGCGAGGAGCGGTTCTACGACGGGACGATCTTCCACCGGATCATTCCGGACTTCATGCTCCAGGGCGGAGACCCGGAGGGCACCGGCCGCGGCGGACCCGGCTACCAGTTCCCCGACGAGTTCGACTCCGGTCTGACCTTCGACGAACCGGGCATGCTGGCCATGGCCAACTCGGGGCCGGCCACCAACGGCTCCCAGTTCTTCATCACGGTCGAGCCGACCCCGCACCTGAACAACATGCACACGATCTTCGGCAAGGTCGCCGACGAGGAGTCGATGGAGATCGTGGACGCGATCTCCGCCGTGGAGACCGACGCCAACGACAAGCCGAACAGCGACGTCGTGCTGGAGTCGGTCACCATCGACCGCGCCGACGACTGACGCCGCGGCGAACACCCGGTGGCGTCGGACGAAGGTTCGACGAACGTCCAGGGGTGGTGGGACGGGGTCCCGCCACCCCTTTTCGTGTTTCGTGTGCGGCCCGCCTCGCGTATGCGGTCCGTCACGGTCGGGCCGTTCGGGGGTGGGTCAGCGGCGGCGCTTGGCGCGGGCGGCACGAGCGCGCTCGACCGCCGGGCCGATCTCCGCGACCAGCCGTGCCACGTCCTGCGTGGTGGAGGTCCGCCCCAGGGACAGGCGCAGGCTGCTCAGCGCCATCTCGGTGTCGGCCCCGGTGGCCAACAACACGTGACTGGGCTGGGCGACCCCCGCCGAACAGGCCGAACCCGTCGAGCAGGAGACGCCTCGGGCGTCGAGGAGCATCAACAGGGCGTCGCCCTCACAGCCGGGGAAGGACAGGTGGGCGATGCCGGGCAACCGCCGGTCGGTGTCGCCGTTGACCACCACGTCCGGGACGGCCGCGCGGACGCCGGCCTCCAGTTCGTCGCGCAGGGACGCCAGGTGTTTGGCGTGCTCCCTGCGCTCGGAGACCGCCAAGCCCACCGCGGTCGCCAGACCACGGGTGAGCGGTGCGGCCAGGGTGCCGGAACGGATGTCGCGTTCCTGACCGCCACCGTGCAGGACCGGGGTCGGGGTCAGGCCTCGTGCCAGGACCAGGGCACCGGCGCCCACCGGGCCACCGAGCTTGTGGCCGCTCAGGGTCAGCGCGCTCACCCCGCTGCCGGCGAAGTCCACGTCCTCCACGCCCACGGCCTGGACCGCGTCGGTGTGAAAGGGGACACCGAACTCGGCGGCGACCGCGGCCAGTTCCCGAACCGGCTGCAGGGTGCCGATCTCGTTGTTGGCCCACATCACCGACACCACGGCCACCGATCCGGGGTCGCGTTCGATGGCGGCGCGCAGCGTGCTCGGGCTCACCCGGCCGACCGCGTCCACCGGAAGTTCCTCGTACACGGCGCCCTGGTGGTCGGCCATCCACCGGGCCGGATCGAGGGCGGCGTGGTGTTCCACGGCGCTGACCAGGAGCCGGGTGCGTGCGGGGTCCTCGGCGTTACGGGCCCAATACAGGCCCTTGATGGCGATGTTGTTCGACTCGGTACCGCCGGCGGTGAAGACGACCTCGTGCGGGGTCGCGCCGACCGCCGCCGCGATCGACTCGCGCGCCTCCTCCACCGTTCGGCGGGCGGCACGGCCGTGTCCGTGCAGGGAGGACGGGTTACCGAGGGCACCGAGCTGCGCCGAGATCTCGGCGATCACCTCGGGGCGGACGTCGGTCGTGGCTGCGTGATCCAGATACACCATGGCGCGATCAAGGATACGTGGGACGTTCCGGCCTCCCGTCCGTGGTCGGCCCGCCGCCCCGGTCGTCCACAGGCCGGACGAGTGATCCTCCAGGTCGGGCCCCGGACCGATAACCTTGGACCATGCCTGATTCCGCGTCCACGCCGTCCCACCGGAACGACACCCCCATCGGGGAGCACTGGCCCGCGCCCACCGCGGGCGCCCCGCTGCACGCCCGGATCCGCCTGCCCGGATCCAAGTCCATCACCAACCGGGCCCTGGTCATCGCGGCCCTGTCGGAGGAGCCGTGCCTGGTGCGCGCCCCCCTGGTGAGCCGGGACAGCGAACTCATGGTGGGCGCGCTGCGGGCGCTGGGCGTCACCGTGACCGAGGTGCCCTCGAACGATCCGGCCACACCGGACCTGTCCATCACCCCCGCCCCGCTGCGCGGCCCGGCCACGGTGGACGTGGGCAACGCGGGCACGGTCATGCGCTTCGTGCCACCCCTGGCGGCCCTGGCCTCGGGGGACGTACGTTTCGACGGCGATCCACGGGCCCGTGAACGGCCGGTGGGCGAACTCCTCGGCGCCCTGCGCGCGCTGGGGGCCGACGTCGACGACGAGGGGCGCGGCGCGTTCCCGCTGACCATCCACGGCACCGGTTCCGTGCGTGGTGGCGAGGTCGTACTGGACGCCTCGGGTTCCTCCCAGTTCGTGTCCGCGCTGCTGCTCGGCGGCGCCCGCTTCACCGAGGGGATCCACCTGCGCCATCAGGGCCCGCCGATGCCCTCCCAGCCGCACGTGGACATGACGATCGAGATGCTGCGCGCCGCCGGGGCCGAGATCACCACCGGGAAGAACTCCTGGAAGGTGGCCCCCGGCCCGCTGCGCGCCACCGAGATCACCGTCGACCCGGACCTGTCCAACGCCGCTCCCTTCCTCGCCGCGGCCCTGGTCTCCAAGGGCGAGGTGACCGTCGACGGGTGGCCGGAGCACACCACCCAGGCCGGTGACGCCCTGCGCGGGTTGCTCACCAGGATGGGCGGCGAGGTCTCCCGTACCGCCGATGGCGGCTTGACCGTGCGCGGAACCGGGGCGATCCACGGCATCACCGCCGACCTGCACGACGTCGGTGAACTCAGCCCCACCATCGCCGTGCTGGCCGCCCTGGCCGACTCCCCGTCCCGACTGACCGGTATCGCCCACCTGCGCCGGCACGAGACCGACCGCATCGCGGCCCTGGCCACCGAGATCAACCGGCTCGGTGGGGACGCCGAGGAGCTGCCCGACGGGCTGGTGATCCGCCCACGTCCGTTGCACGGCGGGGTGTTCCACTCCTACGACGACCACCGGATGGCCACGTCCGGAGCGGTGATCGGGCTGGCGGTGCCCGGGGTGGAGGTGGAGAACATCGCCACCACCCGCAAGACCATCCCCGATTTCCCGGGACTGTGGTCCGAGGTCCTGTCTTGAGTCGCACACGAGGCGGAGGACGTCACCTCGACGAGGACGACATCCGGGTGCGCGCCCGGGGTGGGTCCAGACCCCGTACCAGCAAGCGGCCCAAGCACGAGAACGCCCGGGAGGGACTGGTCACCGCCGTGGACCGGGGCCGGTACCGCTGTCTGGTGGACCGGGTGCCCGTGGTGGCGATGAAGGCCCGCGAGTTGGGCCGGGGCTCCATCGTGGTCGGCGACAGGGTGGACCTGGTCGGCGACCTGTCCGGCAGGCCCGACACCCTGGCCCGGGTGGTCCGGGTTCGCGAACGTGAGTCCGTGCTCAGGCGCACCGCCGACGACACCGATCCGGTGGAGCGGGTGATCGTGGCCAACGCCGACCAGCTCGCCATCGTGTGCGCGCTGGCCGACCCCGCGCCGCAACCGCGCTTCGTGGACCGGTGCCTGGTGGCCGCCTACGACGCCGGGCTGGAACCCCTGCTGTGCCTGACCAAGGCCGACCTGGCCTCCCCCGACGAGATGCTCGGCGTCTACGAACCCCTCGGGCTGCCCTACGAGGTACTGGGCCCGGACCAGGATCCGAGCGGGCTCCGCGCACGCCTGGCCGGGCGGACCACCGTGTTCGTGGGTTCGTCCGGGGTGGGCAAGTCCACCCTGGTCAACCGGCTGGTCCCGAGCGCCGAACGGGCCGTCGGGCACGTCAACGCGGTCACCGGACGCGGTCGTCACACGTCCACTTCGGCCTCGGCCCTGGAGTTCGAGGGCGGCTGGCTGATCGACACCCCGGGGGTGCGCAGCTTCGGGTTGGCGCACATCGACCCGGACGACATCGTCGCGGGCTTCCACGACCTCGACGAGTTCGCCGTGGACTGCCCACCGGAGTGCACCCACCAAGAGGACGCGCCCGGCTGCGCCATCTCCGCGGCCCTGGAGCGGGGCGAGATCGACACGGACCGGGTGGCCTCGTTGCGTCGGCTGTTGAGCAGCCGCGAGGGCGAGGACGACACCGAACCCGCCGCCCCGGCCGATCCGCGCTCCTGATCGTCCGGCCCGGCCACACCGGTCGGCGCGAAGCGGGTCCGGGTGCCCTGGCCGCCCCTCCTCAGCGTTCCACCGAGAGCATGCCGTGGACGACCATCTCGACACGGCGCGCGGCGCGGTCGGGGTCGATGGGCTGCAGCGAGTAGGAGACGATCAGCCTCAGGGTGACGTCGGCCACCGCCTCGGTGACCGACGGCTCGGCGGTCGGGCAGCGCTCCCGCAGCGTCCGGAAGATCCGTTCCCCGAGGAGGTCCATGAGGGGCTCGGCCCGGGTGGTCAGCACGGGGAGCAGTTCGTCGTCGCCGGTGACCACGGACCGCAACAGCGGGTTGTCCCTGGCCGCCAGCAGGACCATGCGGGTGGTACGGCTGACGGCGTGCGCGGGGTCGTGCCCCTCGGCTTCCAGCACCCGGACGACCTCGTCCAGGAGTGTGTTCACCTCGCGCACCACCACCGTCTGGAGCAGTCCCTCCTTGCTGCCGAACACGTTGTAGAGGGTCTGTCTGGACACACCGGCGGCCGTGGCGATGTCGACCATCCGACGCTCACCCCAGTGGCCGGCGAGCACCTCGGCGTAGGCCGCGTCCAGCAGCCGTTCGCGCGCGCCGGTGCTCACCCCACCGCGTCTGTCTCCGCTCACGGTTTCCATGCCCCCATCCTCGCAGCCGCCCGGATACCGCTTCCGCGATAAGGGTGCTCTCTCCTCGACCCACGTCCCCTAACACTCTGATCACGTGCGGGTGCCGCTTTGGCCATGTTCGTGCCCGGGACGGTAGCGTTACCGGCCATGGTGTCCTTTGACGATGATCTGCGGCTGGCCCACGTGCTCGCCGACTCCGCCGACGACATCGCGATGAAGCATTTCCGCGCGCTGGATCTGGTCGTCGAGACCAAACCGGACCTCACTCCGGTCACCGAGGCCGACCGCACCGTCGAAGAGACACTGCGCAGTGTGCTCTCTCGTGCGCGCCCCCGGGACGCGGTGGTCGGCGAGGAGTACGGCAAGAGCGGGAACAGCAACCGGGTGTGGGTCATCGACCCCATCGACGGCACCAAGAACTACGTTCGGGGCGTCCCGGTGTGGGCGACCCTCATCGCCCTGTTGGAGGGCGACCGGCCGGTGGTCGGCCTGATCTCCGCACCGGCCCTGCACCGCCGTTGGTGGGCCTCCAAGGGAGGTGGCACCTGGTCCGGCCGCAGTCTGTCCAAGGCCTCGCGCTGTCAGGTCTCCAAGGTGAGCGAGCTGTCGGACGCCTCGTTCAGCTACTCGTCGCTGACCGGCTGGGAGGAACAGGGCCGTCTGGAGTCGTTCCTCGGTCTGACCCGTTCGGTCTGGCGGACCCGCGCCTACGGTGACTTCTGGTCGCACGTGATGGTCGCGGAGGGCACCGTGGACATCGCCGCCGAACCCGAACTGTCGCTGTGGGACGCCGCTCCGCTGCCGATCATCCTGGAGGAGGCCGGTGGGCGCGCCACCGACCTGCGCGGTGAGGGCTTCGTCGACGGCGGCCCCCTGGTGTGCAGCAACGGTGTGCTCCACGACCAGGCGCTGACCTGGCTCAACGGCGGACCCACCCCACTGCGCCACCACTGAGGACACGTTCCGCACACAAATGAACACGTTACGTAGTAGCGTGCGCTGTGTGCTGACCACGACAACCCATCCACGGCGCGCGATCGTGCTCTGCGGGGCGGTCCTCCTCCTGGCCACCGCCTGCGGCACCGACGGCCACGGTCACAGCCCCCGGCAGCTCAGCGAGATGATCGCCGAGAGCGTGCGCGACTCCGCCGACACCGGCCTGCCGGGGCTCGGTACGTCCGGTTCCCTCTACGACCCGGACGACTTCGCGTGCGCCCCCGCGGTGGACCCCCGGGTCGCTGGGGACTGGCGCAGCCAGGCCCCTCGCGTCGCCCTCGAAGCCGGAGAGCCCGCCGAGATCGGCCTGTCCGACGCCGCCGGCGGCCCCGCCCGGAGCGTCGTCGCGACCGTGACCACCCCCGACGGCGAGACCGCCTCCGCCGAGATCGACCTCGGTCGGGACGAGTGGGCCTCCCTGGTCTTCCCCAACGACTTCGACGCCGGCCCCACCACGAGCGGTGCGCACACCGTGCTGTGGACCGACGACGCCGGCGACCCCATTACGTGCGACGGTTTCGAGGTCGACTGAGACCCGCCCTCACTCTCGGTGGCCGGATCCGGCCGGCCGAAAAAGCTCTCGATGTGAACCGAGAACCCCCTTCCCCGCGATGAGTCTGTTGACGGCCCGCCCTCTCGGGCCGCCCCGGCGCCACCGATACCACCGCGCCGGGTCCTACATACACACGGGAAGGGGCTCCATGCTGCGTTCCCTCACCGCCGGGATCGTGCTGGCCTTCGCCGGTTCTCGGGCCAACGTCGCCCGAACCATCCTTTCCTGCGCGGGGATCGTCGTCGGTGTCGGCGCGTTGATCATGGTCGTCACCGCCGGCGACCTCGGTCAGCGTTACGCCACCGCCTTCAGCGAGGCCAACGCCGGACGCGCGGCCACCCTCGAAGCCATGGCCTACAACCCCATCAGCGACATGGCCGCCTACGAGGAGGACCTGGCCCGCGCCGGCGCCCAGGACGTCTCGCTGTACCAGGCTCCCCAGAACGAGACCCTCTTTCGTTCGGGCGACGGGGTCATCGAATCCGTGAGCGTCACCGGGGTGGACGCCACCCTCTCCGACATCAGACGGATCAACATCGCCCAGGGCCGCTGGTTCACCGAGGCCGACCAGGAGTCACGCGCCCCGGTCCTGGTGGTCAACCAGTCCCTCGCCGACACCCTCGGCGACGGGACCGAACTCCAGATGGGCACCGATCACTGGATCGACGTGCGGGTGGTCGGCGTCTCCGAGGGTTCCGCCCTGGACGGCGACTGGTACTCCGCTTACCTGTTGCGCTCCCCCGTTTCCGAGGAGATCATCTTCGGCCCCGCCTGGGACCCCGATATCGGGGGTTTCCAGGAGGGAGGTGAGGACCTGGGGATCACACACCTGGCCCGGCTGGATCCCTCCGACAGCGCGGCCGACCAGATGACCGGCGGTACCGAGTTCACCGAACGCATGGAGTCGGCGCGGTGGCGGTGGAGTACCGACGAACATTTCGAGTACTTCGCCTATCGCAGCGACTTCGCCGCGGAGACGGACATCGTCATCACCGCCATGTCGGTGGGGCTGCTCGTCGTCGCCGGCATCACCCTCACCACGGGGCTGCTCGGAGTGCTCAACGTCGGACTGGTCACCGTCCGAGAACGCCGCCGTGAACTGGCCACCTACCGTGCCCTGGGCGCGAGCCGGTTCACGTTGTTCGTGGCGGTGGTCATGGAGTCCGTCGTGGTCTCGGTGGTCGCCGGGATCATCGCCCTGCTGCTGTCGTTCGCCCTGGTCGCGGCGGCGGGGGCGATCATCGGGAACTTCGTCGCGCTGCCGCCGGACATCACCATGGCCGTACCCCCATCGGCTGTGCTGGTCGGTCTGACCAGCGCCGCCTTCGTCGGTCTCTTGGCCGGGATCATCCCCGCGATGCGGGCGCTGCGCGCGTCCGTCGTCGCCGGGCTGCGGGAATAGGAGAAACAGTGAAGAAGTGGATCATCGTCGGCGCGGTCGCGGCCCTGCTGCTGGGACTGGTCGGCTCGGGTTACCTCCTGCTGTCGCGCATGGGCTCGGCGCCCACGGACGAGGACGTCGTCGGCGCCGCCGCGGACGTGAGCGGGGAACCGGTGGAGGTCGCGCTGGGCACGGTCAGTTCGCAGCTGGTCCTGGACGCCACCGTCCAGCAGGAACCGGGTGAACCCGTCGAGGCGCGCCAGGGCGGTACCGTCACCCGCCTGTGGCTGGACGACGGAGCCACCGTGGAGGAGGGCGCCCCGGTCGTCAACGTCTCGCTGCCCGCCGAACCCGCCCCCGACGCCGAGGAAGGCGATTCTTCCTCCGGAACCCGCGAGGTCACCCTGTACGCGCCCGTGAGCGGCACCGTGTCGGGCCTGGAGGACGTCCGGGTGGACGACGTACTGGAGCCCGGCGCCAAGATCGCCTCGGTCACCACCGGGGAGTTCCACGCGGTCGCCCAGGTGCCCGCCAACGACCTGTACCGGTTCTACGAGGACCCCGGCGAGATCATGCTCCAGGTCGACAAGGGACCGCCCGCCGCCGAATGCGAGTTCATCGGGCTGGGAACCGCCGAACAGGAGGACTCCGGTGAGGAAGGCCCCGAGGGCGACGGGGGTGGCGGCGGCTCACAGCTGACCTGCCGGGTCCCCTCCGACCTGACGGTCTTCGACGGGGTCCAGGGCAAGCTCTCGGTGAGCACCGGGGAGGTCGAGAACGTGGTGGTCGTCCCGGTGACCGCGGTGCGCGGCAACGTCGAATCGGGCGAGGTCGTCGTGGTCGACGACGGTGGCTCCGAGGAGGTCCGCGAGGTCTCCCTGGGCATGTCCGATGGACGGTCGATCGAGGTCACCGAGGGGTTGAGCGTGGGCGAGCAGGTCCTCGACCCGGTTCCGCTGGATTCGCGGTTCGACGTGCCCGAGGCCCCGTTGGACGAAGAGCTCGACGACGAGTTCTACGACGAGGGCCTTGAGGAGGAGGGCTAGATGTCGCTCGACACTCCCCTGCCCGTGGCGGTCCGCGCCCCTGGGGCCACGACCCCGCTCCTGCGGATCGAGGGGCTGACCCGACACTTCGTGGTGTCGGGCACTCGCATCGACGTGCTGCGCGACTGCGCCTTCGATGTGGCCCGCGGCGAGGTCGTGGCGATCATCGGTCAGTCGGGCTCGGGCAAGTCCACGTTGCTGAACGTACTGGGGTTGCTCGACACGCCCAGTTCGGGTTCCTACACCTTCGACGGGATCGACACCACGTCCCTGCGCGAGGGTCGCAGATCACGGCTGCGCGGCGACGGGATCGGCTTCGTCTTCCAGCAGTTCCACTTGTTGGAGCGGAGATCGGCCCTGGCCAACGTGGGCGTGCCGTTGGTGCTGGCGGGTGTGCCGGCGCTGCGCCGTCGCGCCCGGGCCAAGGAGTTGTTGGAGTCGGTGGGACTGGGCCACCGACTGAACTCCCAGCCGCACCAGCTGTCCGGCGGTGAGCAGCAGCGTGTGGCCCTGGCTCGCGCGCTCAGCCGCGAACCCGCGTTGCTCCTCGCCGACGAGCCCACGGGCGCCCTGGACGCCGCCAGCAGCACCATGATCATGGACCAGCTCATCGAACAGGCCCGGGGACACGATTCCGCCGTGGTGGTCGTCACGCACGACCCGAAGGTCGCCGAACGGGCCGACCGCGTGGTGGAACTGGTGGAGGGCCGGACCCGCTGAGCCGGTCGACGGTCTCGGGCCCAAGGCCCGTCCCGTTCCGATCGCCCGCCTTCTCACCCGGGCGGTCGGAACGGCGTCGCTTCGCCGTCGAATAAGCCGTATACGAAAAAACACCGGGTGGATTTCTCCACCCGGTGTTTCCTTGGTAGCGGGGACAGGATTTGAACCTGCGACCTCTGGGTTATGAGCCCAGCGAGCTACCGAACTGCTCCACCCCGCGTTGTTGTGTCTCCTACTTTAGGGCCTTGACCCCCGGGTGGCAAATCCGTTCCGACTTCCGCCGAACCGGTGGAGAACCCACCCGACCAGGCCTACCAGCGACCCGGTTCTCATTCACTCTAGCAGGGCGCTGAAGTGGATGAACCCGATTATCAATCCATGGGATCGAAAATCGAGAAAAGTACCGGGCCCGGAATTTCTTCCGGGCCCGAACCTGGTAGCGGGGACAGGATTTGAACCTGCGACCTCTGGGTTATGAGCCCAGCGAGCTACCGAACTGCTCCACCCCGCGTTGTTGTGTCTTCAGATTAGCGTGCTTGTGGGGACAACACCAAATCGGCGCACGGAGACCCGGGACACCCTCCCCCGGAGAAGCCGACGGGGCGGGCCCCGAAGGTACCCGCCCCGCTCGTCAACGCCTCGTCGAGGCCTTACCGCCCTCGACTTCGCGGCTAATCACCCGCGGCGTCCTCAAGGGCCTCAAGGGCCTCACGCAGACGCTCGTTGGCCTCGTCGTTGTTCTCCTGGGCCTCTTCCCACGCGTCGACGGCCTCGTTGAGGGCCTCGGTGAGATCGGAGTCGCCCTCGGAACCGGTGTCGGAGTCGCCCTCGGCCGGATCCTCGTCCTCGGCGCCCTCCTCGTCCGGGTCCGGCAGCGGCCCCTCGCCGCCCTCGAACAGGTTGTTCAGGGCGTCCTGGAGGTTGCTGCCGATCGCGACCTCTTCACCGAAGCCGACCATGACCTGCTGGAGCAACGGGAAGGACGCCGCACCGCCACCACCGGCCTGCACGTAGAGGGGCTCCACGTAGAGCAGACCGCCGGCGAACGGCAGGGTCAACAGGTTGCCTCGCGTCACCTCGGCGTTGGACTGCTCCAGCGGAAGCAGGACCTCACGCACGTCGGCGTCGGAGTCGAACGCGTTCTGCACCTGACCGGGGCCGAAGATCACGGTGCTGCGGGGCAGCTCCAACAGCTTCAGTTGGCCGTAGTCATCGGACTCGGGGTTGCTGTCCACCGCCATGAACGCGGCCAGGTTCTCACGACCACGCGGCACGAACGTGCTGGTCAGCGAGAAGCTCGCCTCTTCCGAGCCGGGGAAGTTGATGGTCTGGCGGTAGGGCGGCTCGGAGACCTCCCCCTCCTGGGTCGGGTCGTTGGGGACCGACCAGAAGTCCTGACCACCGTAGTAGGACGCGGCGTCGGTGACGTGGTACTCGCGCATGATCTCGCGCTGCACCTTGAACAGGTCGTCCGGGTAGCGCAGGTGCTGGACGAGCTCGTCGCTCATCTCGTCCTTGTCGACGATCGTGCCCGGGAAGGCGCCCTCCCAGGTCTTCAGGACGGGGTCCTCCTCGTCCCAGCCGTACAGGGTGACGGTGCCGTCGTAGGCGTCGACGGTGGCCTTCACCGAGTTGCGGATGTAGTTGACCTCGTTACCGGGGAGCGCGCCGACCTGCTGCGCGGAACCATCGGTGAAGGTGTCGGTCACCGCCTGGGTGAAGTCGATCCGATTGGCGTAGGGGTAACCGTCGGAGGTGGTGTACCCGTCGACGATCCACTGGACCCTGCCGTCGACCACGGCCGGGTAGGGGCGGCTGTCCACGGTCAGGAACGGCGCGACCTTCTCGACTCGGTCCAGCGGGTCACGCTCGAACAGGATCCGAGAGTCGCCGGTGATCGCGCTGTTGAGCAGGATGCTCGTTTCCTGGTACTTGATCGCGAACAGGATGCGGTCGAAGAAGTTGTTCAGCGGCACGCCGCCGTCACCTTCGTAGCGGTTGTACTGCTGCGAATCGCCCTCCGACCCCTCCCCGGAGCCTTCCTCGGCGCCTTCCGCGTCCTCGGCCGGGGCCTCTTCCTCGCCACCCTCGTTCTCGGCGGGCGCACGCGCCTCGTCGGCACTCGGGCTCGGGCTGGACTCCACGGCGTCTTCGAGGGTGGGAACGTCCGGTTCCTCGTTCTCGGCATCGAGGGGGTGGTCGTACTCCTCCTCCGCCTGGACGATGACGTATTCGGCGCCCTCGCGTCCGTAGTAGATCCGCGGCTCGTACTCGCCCGTGACCTCGCTCAACTCACCGCGCGGCGGGATGTTGTACTCGGTGAAGACCGGGCGGCCCTCGTCGTCGATCAGGTTGCCGGCGGCGGCGACCATACCGAAGCCGTGCGTGTAGATCAGGTGCCGGTTCAGCCAGTTGTCCTGGTCGTCGGGCGGACCGTCCAGTTCACGGACGGCGACGATCGTGTCGATCAGGTTGCCCTCGGAGTCCGGGTAGCGGTCGACCTCCAACACGTCCGGGAACTGGTAGAAGCCACGGACCTGCTGCATCTGCTGGAAGGTCTGCGAGACCACGGCCGGGTCGGCCAGACGAACGCTGGGGATGGTGTCGGCCTCGGCCGCCAGCTCCTGCGGGGTGAGCTCCGTGGTGGCGTCGTAGTCGATCACCTCGGTGTCGGCGACACCGTACGCCTCACGCGTGCTCTCGATGTTGCGTTCGATGTAGGGGCTCTCCAGGCGCTGCTCGTTGGGGTCGACCTGGAAGCGCTGGACGATCTCCGGGTAGGCCGTGCCGACGACCACCGCCGAGAGGACCAGCAGGCCGAGGGAGGCCACCGGGATCATCGTGTTCTTGAAGGCGATGTTGGCGAAGAACAGGACCGCGCAGATCACCGAGATGACGGTGAGGATGGTGAGGGCCGTCTTGACGGCGTTGACGTCGGTGTAGGAGGCACCGAACGTGTAGCCGCGGTCGGAGAAGACCAGTCCGTAACGGTCCAGCCAGTAGGAACCGGCGCGCAGCAGCACGAAGATGCCGAGCAGCACCGAAAGGTGCACCCGGGCCGCGGGGGTGGCGCGCTGACCGGAGTCGTTCTGCAGACGGACGCCGCCGTACAGGTAGTGCACGATCACCGCGGCGATGAACGCCAGGATGACCGCCGCGTACATGTAGCCCAGCAGGATCCGCAGGAACGGGTAGGTGAACGCGAAGAACGCGATGTCGATGCCGAACTCGGGGTCGGCGACACCGAAGTCCACGCCGTTCACGAACTGCAGGTAGGAACGCCAGTCACCGCTCGCGGCGGCGCCGGACAACAGCGCCAGGGCGCCGATGGCGATCCAGAAGAAGAGCTTGCGGTGCGGGTCGATGGACTGCCGGTAGCGGTCCAGCCCCTGCTGTTCCAGGCTCATCGGCCGGATGCCCGGCCGGGCCCTGTAGGCGAAGAAGATGCTGAGGCCGACGATGACGGCCATCACGAGTGCCGCCACCGCGAACAGTAGGACCCGGGTCCACAGCTCGGTCAGGAAGACATTGGTGTAGCCGACTGAGCTGAACCACTTGAAGTCGGTCCAGAAGTTCGCGGCGAGCATCAGCCCCGCGATGATAACGACCACGGTCGCCGCGACTGGCGCGAGCAACCTTGATCGGCGAGGCATACGCGCAGGTGGTGCGCCGGGCGATCGGAAGCTCACGCCTCCCCCTCGTTCTGGCTTGGTAGGTGCGGTCGGTGCGCGTGTGGCGCTCTATGTTGAGAACTTATTCGGTGGCCGCCAGGTTCCCGAAATCGCCCCTCGGCGGGTGACAAGCCTGCATCGTTGGTGTATCGGAGTCGCAAACGGACGGCACCCCTGCGACCCTACTGGCCGTGAACGGGCGCGGCGAGGCTCCCACATCGGCCACCATGGAAACGTGTCGAACATTCGCGAAGCCGTCATGGACCTGGAACGCCACGCAGCCGAACAGGGTTGGGATCGCCCTCTGGGGCTGTACGCCCTGGTCCCGACCAGTGAGCTGCTGGCAGCGGAACCCGCTCTGGCGAGTCTGTTGGGGATCGACTCCCCCACCGACCCGAACGAGCTGACCCCGGTCGAGCAGGAGGAACTGCCTCCTGACGTCCCATTGGAGGAGGCTCTGGGCAGCATCCTGTGGCCCGAAGGAGTGGCCGGCTGTGCCCTGGTCATGGAACGGCTGGTGGTGAAGGGGTCGGACGAGACCCTGGCCGCCGATGAGGACCCCACCACCTCCGACAAGGAGACCGAGGAGATCCGCATGGTGGCGGGGGTGCTGCGCGACGGTTCCCGGCACTGCGCCATGCGCATGCGCGGGCACGACAGCGAGGACGAGGTGCTCAACGGCCCCGACCTGATCCCGGCGCTGACCTCGGCCCTCGCCCTCACCCTGGACCTCGACGAGAACTGAGGCCCGCGCCCTTTCCGGTCCTTCCCCTCGGTCCTCCTTCGGGACCGGCCGGGCGAATACGCGGGCCCCCGACACCATCCGGTGCCGGGGGCCCTTTCGCATCGTGCGGCCTCGCGCTAGTCGCAGCGGGGGAAATCGTCACCGCCCTCGCGGATGGTCTCCAGGGCGTCCATGGCGTCGGTGAGCGTCTCGACGCGCACCACGTCCAGTTCGCCGTAGGCCGCGGACTGGGCCACCTGGGAACAACTATCGGCGGCCACGAAGAAGTACTCGGCGCCGTCGCGCTGGGCGCTGACCATCTTCTGCGGGATACCGCTGATCCCACCGACCTGGCCGTCGGAGGTGATGGTGCCGGAGCCGGCCACCTGGGCGCCGCCGGTGATGCTCTCCTCGCTGAGGCGGTCGATGATCCCGAGCGAGAACATCATGCCCGCGCTGGGTCCGCCGATCTCTCCGACGCTGATGTCGATGTCGACGGGGAAGTCCATGTCGTCGGCGATGAGGATGCCGACGGCGGCGGAACCGCTCTCGCCCTCGACGGTCTCCAGCTCGACCTCGGTCTCCTCGCCGTCGCGCTCCAGGAGCAGTTCGACCGGCTCGCCCGGCTCACGGTCACCGACGTGTTCGACCACGAAGGCGCTGCCGACGAGCTGTTCCTTGTCGTCACCGGAGGTACTGGTGGGGACGGGCTCGCCGTCCACCGCCAGGACGCGGTCACCGGACTCCACGACGCCCTCCGCCGGCATGTCCTCGACGGCCTCGGCCACCAGCGGGATCGCCTCGTAGTCGATGTTGAGCTGGTTGAGGGCGGCGGCGGTCGCGTCGGTCTGGGAGTCGTTCATCTGAACGGTCTGCCGCTCGGTGACCTCCTCCTGGGAGCGTCCCGCGGGGAACAGCAGTTCCTCGGGCAGGACCGCCTGGCTGGGCGAGAGCCACGCCGTCACGAGGGTGAAGAGGTTGAGCCGGTGGTCGGGCCCGCCGGCGTACTGCACGGTCACCATGGACAGCGAGCCGTCGTGCTCGTAGTCGTCGGCGCCCTCGATGCCGATGATCGGCTCCCCGCCCTCCTGTTCCCCGAGCGTGTTCAGGGTGACGCCCGGCGCCGCGACCAGATAGGGCATGGGCAGCAGGAGACTCCCGTACCCGAGCCCGGCAAGCAGGACGAGTGCGGCGACAAGGGTCATGGCACGACGAAGCATGTGCATACCTTAGAGCCCCTCGGATACCTCCGGTGTTGGTGCCCTGGCGATTCGAGGGCGCCCGGGCACGAGCGTCCCGGAGACCCGAAAAGGGGCTCCGGAGGGGGTCAGGGGCCAGGGTTCAGGGTGAGCCGACCCATTCGGTCTCGCCGTCTTCGAAGGCCTGGTTCTTCCAGATGGGCACCTGTGCCTTGAGGTCGTCGATGAGTCGCCGGCAGGCCGCGAAGGCCTCTTCCCGGTGCTCGGCGGCGGCCGCGACGACGACGGCGAGGTCGCCGATCTCCAGGTCTCCGACCCGGTGGGTGGCGGCCATCCGTACGACGGGACGCCCGGGGACGCTGGTGTCGCTCAGCACCTTCTCCATCACCTCGCGCAGGCGGGCCTCGACGGTGGGGTGCGCGGAGTAGGAGAGGGCGGACACGTCACGACCGTGGTCGTGGTCGCGCACGGTCCCGATGAAGACGGCGGTGCCGCCCGCCCGGGGATGGGTCACCGCCGCGAGGACCTCGTCGACGGACAGGGGTGTTTCGCGAACTGCCGCGAGAGTGATCTCTTCCACAGGTGAACCGTATCAATCGGTGGGGCGCACGCGAGGTTCGCGCGTGCCGTGATCGGTGGAACCGTGGGTCAGCCCTTCCCGCGCTTGCGCAGGTGACGGATGGCGGCGACGGTTCCGATGGTCGCGGCGGCCGCGCCCGCCGCACCGGCGGCGGCGGTGATGGTGGCCTCCTTGCGACCGAGGGTGCGACCGGCGATGGCGTGCTTGCCGCTGTTGGACTCCAGTAGTACCCGCAGGGTCGACTCGCTGTCATGCGTCGGCTTCCAGCCGGCCTCGCGCAACGAGGCGCAGTCCACCACGCACGGGTAGACGAGGAACTTGATCTCACCGGCGGCGGCCGGGGTGATGCGGGCCTGGTGCAGGCGACGCACCGCACCGAAGGCGAGGTTGGCGGCGACCTCGAAGTGCTTCATCTCGGCGATCGCCTCGACCTCCCCCTGTGTCAGGGATCCCTCGGAGGCCACGGCGACCACGCCGTCGCGTCCCGTCACGCCGTTCAGGGCGCAAAAGGCCAGCGCGGAGACCAGGTCGTCCTCGTGGCAGAACTGCCAGTGCTGTTCGTGGCCCTTGACGGTGAGCAGCCGGGGCGCGGCGAAGTGTCTGCTCAGGAGCGTGTCGAGTTCCGGACCGACCAGTGGCGCGGGGCGCACGACGGTCACCGTCAGGCCCGGGTGCGCGCGGCGGGCGCGTTCGGCCAGTTCCTCGACCGCGGCGAAGTCGCCCATCAGGCCCTCGCTGTTGTCCGACACGCGACCGGAGTCCTCGGGCAGGGGGACGGGGTTGTCCGGCGCGGCTCCATAGACCATGCTGCTGGTGACGAGGACGACCCTGGGGACGCCTGAGGCGGCCGCGGCGGTCAATACGGTCTGAGCCGCCAGGATGTTGTGTTCGCGCCGGCGCGCCGGTCTGGTGTCCAGGGAACGGTCGTCGGCGGTGTGCACGAGGACGTCGATGCCCTCCAACCGGGACACCAACCCCGGATCGCAGACATCGGCGATCCGCCAGGTGACATCGCGCAGGTCGGCGAACTCCTGGTCGATCGCGATGATCTCGCGGGCCCGGATGGAACCTTCTGGCGCGGCCAGGCGTTGCACGAGAAGCCGGCCGACCCCGGTGGCGGCACCGGTGACGGCGACTACCGTCCCCGACCGTCCTGGGGAGCTGTGCTCTGGGCGAACCTGGCTGCTTTCGGTATTCACTCCGGGCGACTCCCAGCTAACGTGACAGTGGAGACCAAACCTAATCCTGCCTGAGGTCTGATTGTGAGCGACCTGCCTTTCGGTTTCAGCATGCCGAACGATCCCGATGACGAGTCCGGACGCCGTTCAGGCGACTCCGGCTCGGGTGCCGGCAGCGGCCGCCCGGGCGGGGGGGACTCCGGAACACCGGACGGGTTCCCGTTCGGGAATCCGCAACAGATGGCCGACATGCTCCGCCAATTCGCGGACATGATGTCGTCCCAGCCCTCCCCCGGCCCCGCCGGGGAGTCCGCGACGTCCTCGACGTCCGGAATCAACTGGGACATGGCCAAGAACATCGCGCGGCACAGCGTGTCCCAGATCGGGGACCCGAGTGTGCCGCCCGCCGACTACGCACGGATCGAGGAGGCCCTGCGCCTCGCCGACCTGTGGCTCGACCAGGCTACCGACCTCCCCTCGGGGATCCAGACCGCTCAGGCCTGGAGTCGGTCGGAGTGGATCGAGAAGACGATGGCCACGTGGGCGCAGCTGTGCGACCCGCTGACCGCCAAGACGGTTCAGGCCATGGGCCAGAACCTGCCCGAGGAGATGGCCTCCATGGCCGGTCCTCTGCTCGGCATGATCCAGCAGATGGGCGGCATGATGGTCGGCCAACAGGCCGGTCAGGCCATCGGTGGGCTGGCCCAGGAGGTGATCGGAACCTCCGACATCGGCCTGCCGCTCGCCGGTGAGGGCAACGCCGCACTGCTGCCCTCCGGGGTGGAGAAGTTCAGCGAGGGTCTGGAGATCCCCGCCGACGAGGTCCGCCTGTACCTGGCCGCCCGCGAGGCCGCCGTGCACCGCTTGTACTCGCACGTGCCGTGGCTGCGCTCGCACCTGTCGCGCCTGGTCGAGGAGTACGCCGCGGGGATGTCGTACGACGTCAGCGGCCTGGAGGACAAGCTCGGGGAGATCGATCTCACCAACCCCGAGGCGATCCAGGAGATGATGTCCGGCGGGATGGGCGCCGAGGGGCTGCTCCAGCCCGAGGACACCCCGCAGCAGAAGGCCGCCTTGGGTCGACTGGAGACCACCCTGGCGCTGATCGAGGGCTGGGTGGCGACCGTGGTCGCCAAGGCCGTGGACGAGCGCCTTCCACAGGCCGGTGCGCTCGCCGAGACCACCCGGCGCCGTCGTGCCACCGGTGGCCCCGCCGAGCACACGTTCGCGGCACTGGTCGGCTTGGAACTGCGACCACGTCGGCTGCGCGAGGCCGGGGCGCTCTGGAACGCCTTGGAGGAGGCCCGAGGGATCGAGGGGCGCGACGCCGTGTGGCAGCACCCCGACCTCATGCCTTCCGGCGACGACCTGGACGACCCGAACGGTTTCGTGAACGGTCGCTCCGACGAGGGCGTCGACTTCGACATCTCGTCGCTGACCGACCCGGACGGGGCCGAACGGCCCAAGCCGGGCGACGAGGACCAGGGCGAGAAGGGCGGCGAGTGAGCCTTCACGAGGACGCCCGGGCGGTACTGACCGCCTGGGCCGCCCCCGACGCCGGGCAGGAGGAGCTGCGCACCTCCTACCTGGCGCACCTGGAGTCCCACGACGACGCCATGTGGCGCACGTGCCTGCCCGGGCACCTGACGGCGAGCGCGGCGATCCTCTCCGCCGACGGCTCCCGGGTCGCGTTGGTCCTGCACCGGATCCACCGGATGTGGTTGCAGACCGGCGGTCACTGTGAGGACGCCGACGCCACCCTGGTCGGGGCCGCGCTGCGGGAGGCAACGGAGGAGTCCGGCATCACCGGGATCACCATGTTGCCCGAACCGGTCCGCCTGGACCGGCACTCGGTCCCCTGCGGTGGCGGAAGCCTCCACCTCGACGTGCAGTTCGCCGCGGTGGCCCCCGACGACGCCGTGCTGGTGCGCGACCCCGACGAGTCCGCGGACCTGGGCTGGTTCCCGGTCACGGACCCACCCGAACCCACCGACGACTCGGTGCGCGACCTGGTCGCCGCCGCGGTCGCCGCCGTGACGACACACGGCCCCGTCCACCCCTGAGGCCGGCCTGACCCCCGAGGTCGTGACATGTCCCTGTTCACCATCATCGCCCTGGTCGGCGGGCTCGTGGCCCACCTGTTCTACCGGCGGCTGCGCAAGGCGGCCCGGGAACTGCTCTTCGACGAGCGGAGCGGCCGGGTCGACTCCCGTGAGGCGGCCCGGATCAGGTACGGGCACACGCGTCGTTCGTTCCGTGCCGCGCAGCTCGTCTGCGCGTTCTTGTCCCTGCTCCTGTTCGCGGTGGCCGGCCGTGCGACGGTCTCCGGTTCCTGGGGCGGCACGACGGCCTACGTCGTCCTGGTGTTCGGCGCGTTGCTGCTGGCCGGCGGGTACCTACTGGCGCGGGCGTACCGCGAGATGCGGGTGGCCGGCAAGGCTCTCGAAGGCTGAGGACTCGGTGGCGCTAGTCCTCGAAGGCGACCTCGTCGTCTTCGAGGTCGTCGTCCTCGGCGGCGTGGGCGCACCCCTCGGAACGGCTGCCGGCACTGTAGCCCTCCAGGTAACCCCGGGCCCGTTCGGCCTTGGGGTAGCGGCGGACCAGTTCCCAGAAGTCCCGGCCGTGGTGCGGGATGTGCAGGTGGGCGAGTTCGTGCACGAGCACGTAGTCGACCACCCATGAGGGCATACCGGCGACACGGCGGGAGATGCGGATGGCACGGGTGTCCGGGGTGCACGAGCCCCAGCGGGTGTTCTGGTTGTCGACCCAGCGAACGGTGTCGGGGAGCCGGCTCCCGCCGAGGTAGCGTTCGGCGAGTTCGACGGCGCGTTCGTGGAGTTCGCGGTCGCCGCGGCGGCGCCGCCCCTCCTTCGCGTCGAGTTTCCGCAGCATCTGGTCCACCCAGCGCTTTTCCTCTGCGCGGGAGAACGTCGCGGGCACGAGGACGACAGTGGTGTCCCCGTCCCGGTAGGCCGACACGGTACGTCGGCGACGAGGACTGCGTCGTACCTCGACTTTGGTGTTCGAGGGCACGAAGTTTACGGTAGCCCAGAGGAGCGTTTCCGAACAGGTGTGCCGTGGTCCGATATGTCATTGGGTCGACCTGATGTCCGGGTCGCCGATCCGGATCGAAATGCACCACGGTGTAGCGCGTTCTGCCCTGACCAGGCCCCTTCCGAGGTGGTGAGACAGGCCACACGACCCCGCCACGAGTCGCACCGATCGGCATTTTGGTTATCGAAACGAGACCGGGCGGCCTCCCTGGTTCAGGAGACCGCCCGATCGTGTTCACCGATTCACCGCGTGCGCCGGCGTCAACATAGCCGCGACCACGCGATTTCCATGATCGCTTCCTCCACCCGGCGCTCCTCCCGCTGGCGGGCGCGCAGCTGTCGGGCGCCGATCCTTCTGAGCTGGTGCTCGTGCGGCTCCTGCTCGGTCCGCTCCACCATTCGCATGAGTTCCTGCATCATCGCTCTTCGAGTCCTTCTCGGTCGTACGTTCTTCGTGGGACGAGGTCGTCGTGGCCTCAGGCCGCGACGGGGGCCGGGTTCTTGCGGGGGCGACCACGCGGGCGCTTGCGCGCCACGACCTGGCCGGAGACGAGCAGCTGCCCACCCCAGACGCCCCACGGCTCACCCCGTTCCAGGGCGTCCGTCAGGCACTGCTCCTTGATGGGACAGTCCCCACAGATGGTCTTCGCCGCCTCTACATCGGCGGGAGCCTCCGCGAAGAACAGGTCCGGCTCTCGACGGCAAGGAATGTCGACCTCACCCAGCTGGGGCGTTACCAGGACCGACGCAAGCATCGGTGCCCTCCAAGATCTTTGATCGTTCGTACAACGCGGTCGGTGTTCGGTCACCGGAACCGGTCCGGTGAGGGACCTGGACTCTGCGATGTCGCCGTCTACTCCCCGCCCCTTGGGGACGGAGGGCCTGACGGAGATACAAAGAAAGCCGCGGGCCCCTTTACTGGGGTCCGCGGCCACGGAGTGGAAGGCCGGCTAGGCCGGTGTCCTCCGTGGACACTCCCCCAGTGCGCCATAACGGCGCCGGGTTTCATTCAGGGCGTGGATGCCACCGGTGAACTTGCCGCGATCAAGGGCAAGTCCGGACTCGTCGCGCAGGGCGCCGATGACACCGGGTTCGGACACACTGGTCCCCTCGGACACGGGAATGCCCGCGATGAGCAGGCCCGTGCCAGAGACGGCCACGCCGCCCGGGGTGTTCATACGGTCGCCACCGAAGGTGCGCTCGAAGGCGTCACCGCTCAGGTCGGCACCCAAGCGGAAGGACGGCATGAACGGCTGCCATGTGGCTGCGAGACCGGTGGTCTCCTGGTTCTTCGTCATCATCAGATCGGGCACCTCCTTCAAAGTCGGGTACAGGGTCTTGCACCTGCACCGAGAGCGGTCATTGCGACGTTGTACACACTACGGTCGCCGAGTAGAAGACGGCAACCCATTTTTGACCTGCGAAAACGTCCGGATCCGGCCAGAACTTCCACGGAATACCGAAGGGCCGGAGGTTGCCGACTTGCCCCGCCGACCCTTCACCATGTCGTTCTGCCTGATCAGGTCAGGTTCCGTCTGTGTAGATCAGCTCCAACCCTCCGCGTCGACGACGCGGATCATCCCCTCCTGTACGACCGAGCAGACGAGCTGTCCATCGCGGGTGTACACCAGGCCTCGGGCCAGACCCCTCGCACCCTGGGCGGTCGGGGACTCCTGCGCGTACAAGAGCCACTCGTCGGCGCGGAAGGGGCGGTGGAACCACATGGCGTGGTCCAGGCTGGCCATGGCGATGCCCGCGAACGAACGCCCGTGCCGGAGCAGGACGGTGTCCAGCAGCGTCATGTCGGAGGCGTAGGTCATCAGGCATACCTGGGTGAGCCGGTCGTCGGGCAACCTCCCGTCGACCTTGAACCACACCGGGTTGGTGGCGGTCCGCAGCTCCGGGTCGCGTTCGGCCTCGAAGGACATCGCGCCCACCGGCCGCATCTCGATGGGATGCCACTGGACGAAGTTCGGCACCTTGCCGAAGGCCTCGCGCAGTCGTTCCCGGGTGCTCGACAGCTCCTCGGGCGGCGGCACGTCCGGCATCGGGATCTGGTGGTCCAGCCCGGGTTCCTCCTTGTGGAAGGAGGCCGACAGAGTGAATATCGCCTTGCCGTGCTGGATGGCCACCACCCTGCGAGTGGTGAAGGAACGACCGTCGCGGACCCGATCGACCTCGTAGACGATGGGCACCGACGGATCACCCGGTCGGATGAAGTAGGCGTGCAGGGAGTGCACGTACCGCTCGGCGGGTACCGTCCGGCCCGCCGCCACCAAGGCCTGACCCGCGACCAGACCACCGAAGACCCGTTGGGGCCCCTCCTCCGGGCTGATCCCCCGGAAGATGTTGTCCTCGATCCGCTCCAGGTCCAGGACCCTCAGCAGCTGGGCCAGGGACTGCCCGCCGTCGCCGACGTCGAAGCCTTCACTCATCCTCTTCCTCCCCGTCACCGGAACCCGGCCCCTCCGGTTCGTCACCCGCCACGAGCGCGAGCACCGCCTCACCGTAGCGATCCAGCTTCACCGCGCCGACCCCGGAGACCGAGGAGAGTTGGGACACGCTGCCCGGTTCCTGTTCCGCGATGGCCTGCAAGGTGGCGTCGGTGAAGATCACGTAGGCGGGAACCTTCTGCTCCTGCGCGGTTCGGCGCCGCCAGTCGCGCATCCGTTCCAGCAACGCCTCGTCGTAGGTGGAGGGACAGTCCACACAACGTCCGAGTTTGCGCTCGGTGACGTCGGTGAGCGTGTTGGAACACACCCGGCAGCGCGTCACCCCGCCCTTGCGCCGGTCCCGGCGCCCGCTCGTGGAGGGCGAGGCGGGTCGCAACCCGTCGAGGAACCGCGAGGGCTTACGGGTCTTGCGGCCTCCGGGCGAGCGCGCCAGGGACCAGGACATCGCCAGGTGTTCACGGGCACGGGTGACGCCCACGTAGAACAGCCGGCGTTCCTCCTCGACCTCGTCGTCACTCTCGGCGTAGATGATGGGCATCATGCCCTCGGTCAGTCCGGCCAGGAACACCGCGTCCCACTCCAGGCCCTTCGCGGCGTGCAGGGAGGCGATGGTGACCCCCTCGAAGCCGGGCGCGTGCTCGGTGGCCATGCGCGTCTCAAGCTCGTCGACGAAGTCGGCCATGGTCGCGGACCGCCCACCGGGTCCGGACTTGGCCGCCATGTCCTCGGCCAGCTGGACCAGTGCCGAGAGCGACTCCCAGCGTTCCCGGGCCTGACGGCCCTCGGGCGCGGTGTCGGTGAGCCCCATCTGGGACAGCAGGTGGCGCACCGTTCGCACCAAGGGTTCGTCCTGCTCGTCGGCCACGCCCTGCCTGGCCCCGCGCAGGGTGTGGACGGCCTGCCGGATCTCGGGACGCTCGAAGAAGCGGGTGCTGCCGCGCACCGTGAAGGGCACGTTCTGGTCGCTCAGCGCCTGTTCGTAGGCGGCGGACTGGGAGTTGATGCGCACCAGGACCGCGATCTCACTCGCGGGCGTCCCCTCCTCCAGCAGGACGCTGATCTTGCGGGCGACGCCGGTGGCCTCGGCGAGCTCGTCGTCGTACTCCTGATAGATCGGGTCCGGCCCGTCGGGACGCTGTGCCCGCAGGGTGAGGTGCTCGGCCGCGGCCGAACCCTTGGCCTGGCCGATCACGTGGTTGGCCACGCGGACGACCTGGGGGGTGGACCGGTAGTCGCGGACCAGTCGCACCACGGTGGCGTGCGGGAAGCGGTCACCGAACCCGGTGAGATAGCCGGGGGTGGCGCCGGCGAAGGAGTAGATGGTCTGGCTGGGGTCGCCGACCACGCACAGGTCGTCGCGGTCACCGAGCCAGGCGTCCAGGAGGAGTTTCTGCAGCGGGTTGACGTCCTGGAACTCGTCGACGACGAAGTATCGATACTGGTCACGGACCCGTTGGGCGATGGCGGGGTACTCGTTGATCATCCCCGCGGTGAGTTCGAGCATGGACTCGAAGTCGAGCAGGTTGCGCTCGCGGCACAGCTCCTCGTACGCCTCGAAGACCCGGGCGACCTCGACCGCCGGCATGGGCGCCTGACGACCGGCCTTGACGATGGCCTTGTCGTAGTCGCCGGCGCGCACCTGCGTGACCTTGGCCCACTCGATCTCACTGGCGAGGTCGCGCAGCCCGGTCCGGTCCGGTTGCAGTCCCACGGCGTTGGCGGCGCGCGCCACGACCTTGATCTTGCTGTCAATCAGGGTGGGCTTCTCGCCACCGACCACCTGTGGCCAGAAAAAGGAGAGCTGGCGCAGGGCGGCCGCGTGGAAGGTACGGGCCTGGACCCTGGGCGCGCCCAGGGCACGGAGCCGGCCGCGCATCTCACCGGCGGCGCGCGCGGTGAAGGTGACCGCGAGGACCTGCTGTTCGGCGACGACCCCACCGGCCACCGCGTACGCGATCCGGTGCGTGATGGCCCGGGTCTTGCCCGTGCCGGCACCCGCCAGGATGCACACGGGGCCGCGCAGCGCGCGTGCCGCCTCGGTCTGTTCCGGGTCCAGTCCCTCCAGGACGCGGTCGGGGTCCATGGTGCTCCTGAATCTGGTCGGACGGGTGGGTCTGGGCGGACAGTCTCTCAAGTATCGGCGCCCGCCGGAGCCGATCGTCCACGGCCCCGACCTGAACAGGCCGAACGAACCGAGTGACACATTCCAGAACCAGTCGCGCCTGTGAGGCGTCCCACGTTGTGTCGAACCACCATGGGAAGCGGCTCGGGTCGCCCGGTGTTGGAACCATCGGGATCCTCCCGAACCATGGCAGTCGACGCGGAAAAGACGTGAGCGAGATGACGAGTACCGGTACCGAGCGATTCACGATGTACACCACCCCCTGGTGCGGCTACTGCAAGCGGCTCAAGAGCCAGCTCTCCCGAGAGGGCATCACCGGCCGAGAGGTGAACATCGAGGAGCACCCGGAGGCCGCGGAACTCGTCTCGAAGGTCAACGGTGGGAACCAGACAGTCCCCACCCTGGTCTTCAGTGACGACTCGGCGATGACCAACCCGTCGCTCGCTCAGGTGAAGAAGAAGTTGGCCGAGCTGTCCTAGGACCGACGGCGCGGGCCGCCCCACGCGGCCCGCGCGACGGGAAGCCCTCCCTCAGGGCGAACGCACCCCGGTCCAGGGTGGCCCGGTCGACACCGGCAAACCTGTACATGACGGGGAGTGTGGAGTTGGGGGACGACGTGAGGCCTCATGACATCGCGACCACCGACACGGTGGACGCCGAAGTGGTGCGACGCACCCCGCACGGGTGGCGCGTGGGCGGTGGGCATAACCGCCATGACGCCCCGGACCTGATCAGCGCGAT
This sequence comes from Nocardiopsis sp. NPDC006832, assembly GCF_040635885.1. Lineage (NCBI taxonomy): Bacteria > Bacillati > Actinomycetota > Actinomycetes > Streptosporangiales > Nocardiopsidaceae > Nocardiopsis > Nocardiopsis sp. NPDC006832. The sequence goes on from NZ_JBEYLC010000001.1 coordinate 212,131, forward strand.
GGTGCTGGCGGACCTGATCACCTCCGAGGCCGGGGGGCCACGCCCCCGCGCCCAGGCGCCGGGTCGGGCGCCGGAGGGGGCCTCGGAGGTGGACCGCCTGAAGCACACCATCGCGCAGTTGGAGCACGCGCTGCACTCTCGTGTGGTGGTGGAGCAGGCGATCGGCGTCCTGGCGGAGCGGCACACGATGCCGCCGCGCGAGGCGTTCGAGCGGCTGCGTTCCTCGGCGCGTTCGCGTGGACGCAAGGTGGCGGACCTGGCCCGAGACGTGGTGGAGAGCAGCACCAGCCCACTGACCGTCCTTCCGGACGAGCTCGGCCAGATCTGATCGGGCGCCGGTCCGATCGGACCGGCCCACCGGGGTGGCGTGCCGCGGACCGTCCGATGCGGGGGATGGACGGTCCGCGGCGCTCTATCCCTGAGCGCCTCCGCCGGCGCTTCGTCCCACCCGTCGCCCACCACCACCCTCAACGGACGCCTACGGCGCAGCCTCATCGGGTGTTCGGGGCTACCAGCCGCCGGACAGACGTCCCCCGTACCAGTGCTCGATGAGGGTGCGGGCTATGGAGACGTGTCCGGGCAGGATCACCTCGCCGGCCTCCGCGGCCGCGGCGAGTTCGGGGCGGGTGAACCAGCGGACCTCGGAGATCTCGTCGTCGGTGGCCGTGGCCTCCCCCACCGCGCGCGCGGTGTAGCCCACCATGAGACTGCGCGGGAACGGCCAGGGCTGTGAGGACAGGTAGCGCGGGTCCCGCACGATCACGCCGGTCTCCTCGGCGACCTCGCGGACGACCGCCTGTTCCAGGGACTCCCCGGCGTCGACGAACCCGGCCAGGACCGAGAAGCGCCGGGCGTCCCAGTTCGGGTTGTGGCCCAGCAGCGCCTCCTCCCGGCCGTCGCGTTCACGGTGCACCAGCATGATCACCGCCGGGTCCATCCGGGGGAACTGCTCGGTGCCCTCCTCCTCGCAGACCCGGACGTGCCCGGCCTTCTCGATCCGGGTGCGGGATCCGCAACGGGGGCAGAAGCCGTGGGTGGCGTTCCAGTTGGCCAGGGCGATGGCCCGGGTGAAGAGGCCGGTGTCGTGGTCGTCGAGGGCCGCGCCGACCTCGCGCAACGAGGCGGGTTCGGCGACGGGGTTCACCGCCAACTCCTGTTCGGAGCGCACCGCGAAGTACGCGCGTTCGCCGTCGCTGCCCAGGAGGTAGCGCTCGCCCTTGGGCGCCTGCTCGGGCGTGATGAGGACGAGTTCGCGGGTCCGGCCGGTGGTGACCAGGGCGCGGGACTGCTTGACCATCAGCGCTTGCCAACCGTGGCTTCCGGGCTCGCCGCCCTCCAGGACCAGCACTCGGGTGTTCGTGTCGGCCCAGGCCTTGGCCAGCCACTCGTCGTCACCTCGACGGTGTCCGGCGGAGTCGACCGAGGCGCGGGAGAGTGCGGGTACGGCGTCGAAGTCCATGGGACCTTCCTGTAATCGTGCGCGACACACCAGGTGTAACGCGTTCGGGGGCGCCGTGCACTCCCGACGGATGAACCCGCGCACTTCCGGGTGAGAAGTGCGCGGGTGCGACCGTTGGGCGGGTCAGGCTCCCTTGCCCAGTTCCTCCCACAGATGGGCGGCGCTCTCGGCGCCCTTGAGCAACAGCGGCATCTCGACCTTCTCGTTGGGGGCGTGGATGCGGTCCTCGTTGAGGCCCACGGCCACGAACACCAGAGGGGTCTGGAGGATGTCGGCGATGTCGGCCTCGGGCCCGCTGCCGCCCTCGCGGGTGAACAGGACCTCCTTGCCGAAGGCGCGGCTCATGGCGGCGCGGGCGGCCTTCAGGGCGGTGGAGTCCAGGTCGGAGGCGCAGGCGCGCACACCGGGGCCACCGAACTCCAGTTCGGCGTGGACGCCGTCGGGGGTGTTGGCCTCCACGTACTCGCGGACGCGGTCCTGGATCGTCAGGGGCTCCTGCCCGGGGACCAGCCGGAAGCTGATCTTGGCGTGCGCGGAGCGCGGGACGATCGTCTTGCCGCCGGCGCCGGTGTGGCCGCCCCACATGCCGTTGATCTCGGCGGTGGGCCGCAACCAGACACGTTCCAGGGTGCTGTAGCCCTTCTCGCCACGGGCCGCGGTGGACGCGGCGGTGGCCAGCCACTCCTTCTCGTCGAAGGGGAGCCGGGCGATGAGCTCGCGTTCCTGCTCACTGGCCTCGACGACACCGTCGTAGAAGCCGGGGATCGCGACGCGGTCGTCGCCGTCGTGCAGCCCGGAGAGCAGGTCGCTCATGATCTTGAGCGGGTTGGGGACGGCACCACCGAAGGAGCCGCTGTGCAGGTCGCGTTCGGGCCCGTACAGGTTGATGTCGACATCGGTGACGCCGCGCATGCCCACGCACATGGAGGGGGTGTCGGGCGCCCACATGGTGGTGTCGGAGATGACGGCGACGTCGCAGGCCAAACGTTCGCGGTTGGTCCTCATCAGCTCGGCGAAGTGCACCGAGCCGGACTCCTCCTCACCTTCGACCAGCAGCTTGACCGTGACCGGTGGGGCGTCCGCGCCGGAGACGGCCAGGGCCGCGCGCACGCCCAGGGCGTGGAAGAGCACCTGGCCCTTGTCGTCGGAGGAGCCGCGCGCGTACAGGGAGGTGCCACGCTCGGTGGGGACGAACGGTTCGGTCTCCCACTCTTGGAGCGGGTCGACCGGCTGGACGTCGTGGTGACCGTAGACCAGCACGGTGGGCGCGTCGGGGTCGGCGGCGGGCCATTCGGCGAACACGGCGGGCAGGCCGGGGGTCTCCCAGACCTCGACCGTGGGGAAGCCGGTCTCGGTGAGGTGGTCGGCGAGCCATCGGGCCGAACGTCGCACGTCGTCGTGGTGCGCGGGGTCGGCGGAGATCGAGGGGATCGCCAGCCACTCCTTGAGCGCTCTGAAGAACTCGTCCTTGTGGTCGTCGATGTAGGCGCGTGCGTCCATATCCCGTCCTTGTCCTGGACATCCTTGTCGAATTCGACCTTAGGACCTGGACGTACACGACATGACACACTAACCTACAACCAAATGGTTGTATTTGTTGTGACCGGTGAGAACGAACACGTGGACCGGCTGTTCCACGCGCTGTCCGACGCCACCCGCCGTGACATCCTTCACCGTTCCGTGGAGGGTCGCCTGTCGGTGTCCAGGTTGGCCGAGGACTACCCGATGAGCTTCGCCGCGGTACAGAAACACGTCGCGGTGCTGGAGCGGGCAGGCCTGGTCGTCAAGGAACGTCGCGGCCGGGAACAGCTCGTTCGCACCGAACCCGAGGCCCTGCACCACGCCCGCGCCGCCCTCGACCGGATCGAGGACCTTTGGCGCGGACGCGTGGATCGCATGGCCCTGCTGATCACCGAGGATCCCCGGGACCCCGACGAGAACGAAGATGGGGACGAGACCGAGGCATCCGGCACCTGAACGCGACCGCGAGAGGAACCGAGCCGATGAGCGTCACCAGCGTCGACAAGGACTTCGAGAACCGTACGATCACCCTGGTCTGCGACTTCCCCGTCGGTGTGGAACGGGTGTGGGAGTTGTGGGCGGACCCGCGCCGGTTGGAGAGGTGGTGGGGACCGCCGACCTACCCCGCGACCATGGAAAGGCACGAGCTCACCCCCGGGGGTGACGTCACCTATTACATGACGGGCCCGACCGGTGATCGGCACTCCGGCTGGTGGCGCGTTCGGTCGGTGGAACCACCGACCACGTTGGAGTTCCTGGACGGGTTCGGCGAGGTGCCGGGCGACGCCGGGGGCATGCCGACGATCACCATGCGCCTGGAGATCGCCGAACACGGCGACGGTACCCGCATGGTCCTGCGCTCGACCTTCGAGTCCATCGAGGCCATGGAACGGATGGTCGAGATGGGCATGGACGAGGGCATGAGCGCGGCGATGGGGCAGATCGACGACCTGCTCGTCACCTGAGTACGGGGAACCACTCGGAGCCCGTGGCACTCTGACGACAGGGGGCGGGAAGGCCCGCCCTCGATCTCGAAGGAGGACCACGTGAGCACCAACCCCCGTATCGCCGCCAGGTTCAGCGACCTGTTCGACGTTCTGGACACCGACGACGACAAGGCCGTGACCTGGGACGACTATCAACGACTCGTGGACCGTTACGTTACCGGTTACGGGTTGGCGGCCGACGAGGAGCGGGCCCGGGCGATCCAGGTCACCTACGAGTCCCTGTGGCGCAAGTTGGTCGATCTCTCCGGGGATCAGACCGGTGGACTGGACCGGGACTCGTTCGTGGGCGCCATGCACGCCGCTTCGGAGGACCGCAGCCGCTCCAACGCGGCCGAGGCCGTGGCGGAAGCCGTCTTCGACCTGCTGGACGCCGACGGGGACGGCCGGATCAGTGAGGCCGAGTTCCTGGTCTACGCGAAGACCCTGGGCGCCGAGGAGGCGGGCGCCCGCACCCGGTTCGCGCACGTGGACACCGACGGGGACGGCGACATCAGCCGCGAGGAGTTCGTGCTCTCCGCCCGTCTGTACCTGTTCGGCGACGACATCGACTCACCCGGCGGATTCGTCTTCGGCGTGGTCTGAACAGACGACGAGAGCGGCGGTGGCCTCTTCCCGGCACCGCCGCTCCGCGTGCTCGCGCACCGCTCGCGCGGCCGACCTTCCACGGGCAGGAGTGATCGGTCGGACACGGAACGCAAGAACACGAACTCGCATCGAAACGCCCAGGTCAGGAACCAGGGCCCTGGTTCTCGGGTCGATTCACATGGCCCATCTCGAAAGAACCAAGGAGGACACGATGCGGCAGTTCAGCAGTGATCGGATCATCGCCGGAGCGGCTCTGGGCGCCTTGCCCCTGCTCTTGGCCGGGTGCTCGTTCAGCTTCGGTGGACCGGGCGCCGTTCCCGCCGACGACGTCGCCGAACAGTCGGCCCGGATGCTCGCCGAGGAGGTCGGCCAGATCCCCGACGAGGTCACGTGCGCCGACGACCTTCCCGCGGAGGTGGGCTCCGAGATCCGCTGTGAGCTCGTGGACGACGGCGTCACCTACGGCGTGACCGTCACCGTCACCTCCGTCGAGGGCAACGACGTCGAGTGGGACATCGTGGTCGACGACGAAACCACCGACGGGTCCGCCCCCGACCCCGGGAACACCGCGGACGAGACGACGGGGGAAGAGGGCGGCACCACCGGGGGCGAGGGCGGTCAGGCGAGCGGTGAAACCGTCCCCGCCGCCGAGGTCGCCGAGCAGTCCTCCGCCGAGCTGGCGGAGGTCGTCGGCCAGACCCCCGACTCCTTCACCTGCTCCGAGGACCTTCCCGCGCAGGTCGGCGCCGAGATCCGCTGTGAACTCGTGGACGGCACCGACACCTACGGCGTGACCATCACGACCTCCTCGGTCGACGGCTCCAACGTCGACTGGGACATCCAGGTCGACCAGGCGCCTCAGTAGGACGGCGACGTCTCGGGCGGACGGCGGTCGCCGCCCGAACCCGACTGACGGGCCGCGCGCGGCCCGTCAGTCGGGTTCGGGCAGGCGGGTGAACAACGCGGCCAGGCCCTCGGCGTCGAGCAGGTCCACGGGGCGCACGGTCTCGTTCGCGCGCACGTAGTGGAAGGCGGCCCGCACCTGGTCGGATCCGGCCCCGACCAGGTCGGCCCAGGCCAGCCGGTAGGCGGCCAACTGCACCCCCGCGGCCCGTCGTTCCTCCGAGTTGCCGGGTGGGCGGCCGGTCTTCCAGTCGACCACGTCGTAGGTACCGGTCTCGGAGTCGTGGAAGACCGCGTCCATACGGCCTCGAATGAGCCGGTCGCCGATGACCGTCTCGAACGGCACCTCCACCTCCAGCGGAACCCGCCGGCCCCACTCGCTCTCCTCGAACATCCGCTGGAGTTCGGCGAGGTCCTCGTCCTCCCCCGCGGTCTCGTCGGCGGCCCCGGGCAGTTCGTCGAGCAGGGTGGCGTTCTGCCCGAAGCGCTGTTCCAGCCAGGAGTGGAAGGCGGTACCGCGCCGGGTGTGCGGGGCCGGCGGCCGGGGCAGCGGCCGGCGGATCTGCCGGGCCAGCGCGGAGGGGTCCCTGGCCAGCCACACCATGGAGGACACCGACAGGTGATCGGGCAGTTCCACCTCGACCGGCCCCTCCCCCGACCCGATGACGGCGCGCTCCCGGTGGGCGAGCAGCAGTTCGGTGTCGCGTTCCCAACCGTGGAGCCGTTTGCGCAGCGCGTCGGGGGTCTTCTTCGGTAGCGCGGACTCCCCGACCCGCAGCCTGGCCCTGGCCTGTTCCACCAGGTCGGCTCCGGCCAGGATCTGTTCACGGCGGCCGTCCGCCCGAGGCTCGGACACGGGTTCGGGCACGGGCGCGGAACCCGGGTCGTGGTCGGCCACGAAAGCGTCGTCGTATTCGGGGTCGTACTCCGGCTCGTACTCGAACTCCGGTTCGGGACCGACGAGGTCGGGTGCGATCCCCTGCGCCACGGTGGGCACCGGGAAGGGTTCGGACTCGATGACCGGCTCCGTCACGGACGGTTCCCGCGGCGGCCACACCGCCGAGGACTCCTCCTCGTCGTGCGGGTTGGTGTCCTCCGGGTCGGGTGGCGGCGCCCAGGCCACCACGGACCCGGCGCCCCCCTCGCAGGCCTCGCGGATCTCCTCCAGGAACATCGACGGCCCGCGCGGGGTGCTTCCGGTCCGCCCCCACCAGTGGCCGGTGCAGACCAACGCGTAGGAGGCACGAGTGACCGCGACGTAGGCCAGCCGCCGTTCCTCCATCAGGTGGCGGGCCTCCTCCGCCGCCTTGAACTCGGCGATGTCCTCCTTCTCCACCCCACGCAGGGCGGGCAGGCTCGCCCTGTCGCCGCGCAGCGGATACGGCAGCAAGTGGTCGGCCTTGACCCAGGCCAGGGAGTCGCGGGCCTTGGCGGGGAACAACGGCGCGCGCTTGCCGGCGCTGACCCCGGGCACGAACACCACCGGCCACTCCAGACCCTTGGCGCCGTGCATGGTCATCAGCTTGACGCTGTCGGAACCACCCACCCGCTCTCCGGGGCTGAGCGCGCTCTCGTTCTCCTCGGCGGCGTTGAGGTAGCCGAGGAAGCCGCCCAGGGTGGGGTCCTCGGTGTTGCCGACGAAGCGCACGGCGTGGTCGACGAAGGCGTCGAGGTCGGCGCGGGCCGACAGGGGGTCGCGGTGGATGCGCGCCCCCACCTCGATGTCCAGCCCGAGCATGCGTTCGATCTCGGTGATGAGGTCGGGCAGGGGCTGGCCGAGGAGCTTGCGCAGTCCGCGCAGTTCCTCGGCCAGTCGGCCCAGGCGTTCGTAGGCGGTCTCGGAGTAGTTCTCGGCCGGTCCGGGATCGTCGACGGCGTCCACGAGGCTGCCGCTCTCGGCGGTCAGGTCCAGGACGGTGCGGCGCAGTAGGTCCTCGTCGGGCTCGTCCTCTTGGTCGGGGCCGGAGGTGGTCAGGTCACGCCTGGTGTGCCGGGCGAGTTCGGCGGCGCGGGAACCCAGGGCGGCCAGGTCACGCGGGCCCAACCGCCAGCGGGGACCGGTGAGCAGGCGTGCGAGTTCGTTACCGGCGGAGGCGTCGTGGACGACCCTCAGGGTGGCGATGATGTCGCGGACCTCGGGCACCATCATGAGTCCGCCCAGGCCGACGACCTCCACCGGGATGTCGTGGGCCTCCAGCGCCTCCCGCAGCGGCGGGAACTGCGAACGTTTGCGGCACAGGATCGCGATGTCACCGGGGCCGACGGCGCCATCGGAGGCCCCACCGGACTCCCCCTCCGGCCAAGCCCGACCGTCCGGGGCGAACACCGGGCCCCCCGAGTCGTCGGCGGTGGCGTGGACCAGGCGGCGCACCTGGTCGGCGATCCACGCCGCCTCCTCGGTCTCCGTGGCGAACAGCGCGGCCATGGCGGTGCCGCGGCCACGTCGGGCGGGTCCCGGATACAGGACGGGCACGTCGGCGGCCTCGGCGCGCAGTTCGTCGGAGACGCGCTCGGCCACGTCCAGTACGCGTTGGCCGTTGCGGAAGCTCACCGACAGGCGTCGCACCGGGGCCGGTCGCCCCGGAGCGACGGGGAAGTCGGTGGGAAAGCCGGTGAGGTTGGCGGCGATCGCGCCCCGCCATCCGTAGATGGACTGGCAGGGGTCGCCGACCGCGGTCACCGGATGGCCCTCGCCGAACAGGGCGCGCAGCAACGCCAACTGGGCGTGGCTGGTGTCCTGGTACTCGTCGAGCAGCACCACACGGTAGCGGCCGCGTTCGATCAGCCCCACCTCGGGGTGGTTGAGGGCGATGCGCGCGGCCAGGGCCATCTGGTCTCCGAAGTCCATCGCCTCCCGACCACGTTTGGCGTCGTTGTAGCGGTCGATCAGCGGAAGCAGCTCCTCGCGGCGCCGCTGGGCGTCCACCAGGTCCTTGGTGGGTTGGGTGGGCTTGCGCCGCATGGCGTCCACGCCCGCCTGGATCCACCGGCCCACCCCGCGCACCTGGTCGGTGCTGGTGAGGTGGTCGGCGATCTGCCCGGACAGGTCCAGGACCCGGCGGGTGACGGTGTCCGCTCCGACGTTGATGTGCCCCATGGGACCGTCGTACTCGCCCACGATCCGGGCCGCCAGTTGCCAGGACTGACCTTCGCTGAGCAGTCGGGAGGTGGGCTCGACCGCCTCGCGCAGGGCGTGGTCGGCCACGATCCGGCCCGCGTAGGAGTTGTAGGTGGAGACCGTGGGTTCGCCGTCCAACGGTTCCTCGGGGAAGAGTTCGGTGGCGCGCAACTGTTCCAGACGCTTGCGCACGCGTTCGGCGAGCTCGGCGGTGGCCTTGCGGGTGAAGGTCAGACCGAGCACCTGTTCGGGTCGCACGTGTCCGTTGGCGACCAGCCAGACCACCCGGGCCGCCATGGTCTCGCTCTTGCCGGATCCGGCGCCGGCGATCACCACCCCCGGTTCCAGGGGCGCGGAGATGACCCGTGCCTGTTCGACGGTGGGTTCGGGACGCTTGAGGAGCCGGGCGAGTTCGGCGGGGTCGAATCTCGGGGTCGGGGGCGGGGTATCGGGGGCGGGGGTCTCGGGGGCGGGTGTGGGTTCAGACATGTCTGCCCTCGTCCTGGACCGGGCAACAGGCGCGCACGGCGCACGAGTTGCATCCGGTGTTTCGGGTGGCGGTGAACCGGGACCCGCCCATGCCGGTGGCGACCTCGCGCACGAGGGTCTGCGCCCACCCGGGGTCGGGGTCCTCGCCCAGGGGAGACTGGGCCTGTTCGCGCGCCTTCTTGCTGAGCGCGGCCTTGCCGACCTGCACGAGCGTGGCGCCCCCCGGCTCGGCCAGGCCGAGCTTGGCGAAGGCTCCCTTGAGCACGGCCATCTGGTACACGCCCAACTGGGGGTGGCGGGCCAGGTCATCGGCCTTGGTACCGCCGGTCTTGATGTCGACGACCACGGCGCGGCCCTGGTCGTCGCGTTCGAGTCGGTCGACACGACCGGTGATCTCGATGCCGCCCACGTCCACCTTGAAGCCCTCCTCGGTGACGACCAGTTCGCGATCGTTGCCGGTGTCCCAGTCGATGAGCTTGCGGACCATCTCGTCGGCGCGCTCACGCTGTTTGTCGGACTGCCATGGTCCGCCGAAGTCCAGGTCGGACCAGATCTCGTCCATGCGTTCGCCGACCTCCTCCGCGCTGCCGCCCTGGGCGACCAGGACGGCCACGGCGTGCACGACGGTGCCGAGCGCGGAGGCGGAATCGCCGGAGGAGGCGCCGGCGGCGCGTTCCAGCAGCCAGCGCAGTTGACAGTTGGTGAAGCTCTCCACCTGAGAGGGCGACACCCGGATGGTGTCCTCCGGCTCGGAGAGGGGTCGGTCGTCGCTGAAGGGGGTGAGGGCGTACCACTCGGCGGGGTCGGCGCCGCGCACACCCTCCTCGGCCAGGCGGGCCAGGTGGGCGGCGGAGGCCTGCCGAAGCGGCCCCGGAGCCTCGGGGTCGGTGACCACCGAACGCAGGTCCGCGACCAGGGCGGGCAGGGACAGCCATCGCCGCCCGGTGCTGATCGGTTCGGGGTCGCCCAGTCCGATCTCGGTCAGGAAGCGCGAGGGACGTTCCTCGGCGTCGTCACCGCCCACACAGGTGACGTAGAGGGTGCGGCGGGCGCGGGTGAGCGCCACGTAGAAGAGTCGGCGTTCCTCGTCCAGGAGTTTGGAGGCCAGGGCGGCCCCGTAGGAGTCCGCCGAGTGGCTCTGGGCGTCGACCAGCTCCTCCACACCGAGGAGGGAACCGCGAAGCCGCAGGTCGGGCCACTCCCCCTCCTGGGCTCCGGCCACCACGACCAGACCCCATTCCAGCCCCTTGGACCGGTGCGCGGTGAGGATGCGCACCGCCTCGCCCTCGGGGGCACGCTCGGCGAGGCTGTCGCCGGGGATCTCCTGGGCGGCCAGGTCCTCCAGGAACCCGTCGGGGGTTCCCGGCGGGAGGCGGTCACAGTAGCGGGCCACGCTCTCGAACAGGGCGACCACGGCGTCCAGGTCGCGGTCGGCGGCGGCGCCGCGGCGGCCTCCGGCCTGGCTGGCTCGCAGCAGTCGGTCGGCGAGCCCGCTGTCGCGCCACAGTTCCCACAGGACCTGTTCGGCGTCGGCGCCCTTGGCGTTCAGGTCACGCACGGTGCGCAGCGCCTTGGCGACCCGGGTGGCGGGCGCGGCGATCTCGGGGTCGACCAGGGTGAGTTCCCGTGGATCGCGCAGGGCTTCGACCAGCAGCCGGGCGGAGGAGCGGTACCCGATGTCCTGGTCGTCCCTCCCCTCGCCCTCACCGGCGGCGTCCTCGGTGACGCCGTCTGTGGTCGCGTTCTCCCGGGCGGACCGGACCCGGTCCAGGTCGAGTCGGCGCAGGGCCCGCACCAGCCGGCGCAACCGGACGGAGTCGGCCTCACCGAAGGCGCTCATCAGGAGTTCGCGGGCGGCCTCGTCATCCAGTTCCTCCGGGCGCAGCCCGTACCGGATGAGGCCGAGCAGGGGACGGACCAGGGGTTCGGCCGCCACCGGAAGTTCGTCCGAGCCCACCACGACCGGCACCGAGGCGGCGGTGAGGGCACGGCGGAGCACCGGCAGTTGTCGACTGGAGGAGCGCACCAGCACCGCCATGTCCGACCACGGGACCCCGTCGATCAGGTGGGCCCGGCGCAGGGTGTCGGCGATGACCGCGGCCTCCTGGGTGGCGCTGTCCGCCATCAGCAGGTGCACCTCGCCGTCGGGGATCCCCTCCGCGGGGGTGAGGTCGCGGTGGGCGTTGACCTGCCCGCGCGCGGAGGCCACGGCGGGCAGCCTCCGGGTCAACCCGCGGGAGGCCGCCAGCAGGGCGGCCCCGCTGCGGCGACAGGTCCGCAGCGCCACGACCGGGGCGTCCTCACGTTGCAACGTGGGGAAGCGGCTCGGGAACTCCAGGATGTTGTGCACCTCGGCGCCGCGGAACCCGTAGATGGACTGGTCGGGGTCGCCGACCGCGATCAGGTCTCGCCCGTCCCCGGCCAGGGCGCGCAACAGCTCCTCCTGGGCCGGGTCGGTGTCCTGGTACTCGTCGACGAAGACCACCTCGTGAGCGGAACGTTCCCGCTCCTGCACCTCGGGGTCGGAGAGCATGTTCGCGGCGACGCGCACCAGCTCGGCGTAGTTGAGCGTGGGCACGGGGGCGATGTCGAAGCGGCCGTTCATACGGGACAGGAACCCTGCGGCCGAGGCCCAGTCGTCGCGGTCGCGGTCGGTGGCCATCGCCGTCAGCGACTCGGGGCCCAGCCCACGTTCCTGCGCGCGCATCAGGAAGTCGCGCAGCTCCTCGGCGAAACCGCGCGTCTCCAGGGCGGGCCGGAGCCGTTCCGGCCAGGCCTCCCCACCGTCGGCGAGTTCCCACCGCAGGAGTTCACGGACCTCCATGAGCTGTTCGGGCCCGGACAGGAGCCGGGGCGCGAGGTCGCCCATGCGCTGGAACTCGCGGCGGATCAGCGAGTAGGCGTAGCTGTGGAAGGTGAGTGCCAGGGGCTCGCGAGTGGTGCGGCGCAGCCGACCGGTGATGCGTTCGCGTAGTTCCTGGGCGGCCTTACGGCTGAAGGTGAGCACCAAGATCCGGGAGGGATCCACGCCACGGTGGTCGATGCGGTCGACGACGGCCTCGACGATGGTGGTGGTCTTTCCGGTCCCCGGGCCCGCGAGCACGAGGAGGGGACCACCGGGGTGGTCGACCACGCTCTGCTGGTTCTCGTCCAGCACCGGCGGCGGCGTCGCCTGATGGGCGCGCCGCACGAGACGGTACGGGGATGTGTTCACCTCACCAGTTCACCAGAGGGAAACGACCATCCCGGACGCCCCGGGAAGAGTCGGGTACGTCCTCAGCCCCTGGTCCGCCCGTCCCAACGGGCTTGAACCATGTCCACCCGGTCGCTTCCGGGGCGCATCGGGGTGCCCTCCCCGGCGTAGTGGGACAGGGCACGCACCTCGTGCCCCGAGGCGGGCCGTCCGTCCGAGCGCACCACCCGCCACCAGGGCACTCCCCCTCCCCATCGGGACATGACCGCCCCCACCTGCCGGGGTCCGCCCCGGCCCACGTACTCGGCGATGTCGCCGTAGCTCATCACCTGTCCCGTGGGAATCCGTTCCACCACCGACAGGACGTCCTCGGTGTACTCGTCGGGTCCATCCTCTTCGGGCAACGCTTCGGTCATGGACGTGAGCCTAACCACCCCCACCGACAGGCTCACCGGTACCCGCACCCCTCCACTTCGGCGTGCGCCGAAACGTCGTCGGGGCATCCTGAAGACATGCTCGAAACCGACGGCCCCCATCTGGCGGCGCTGGCCGCCCTGCTCGCCGATCCCACCCGGGCGACGATGTGCCTGGCGCTCCTGGACGATCGGGCGTGGACATCCGGCGAACTCGCCCGGCACGCCGGGGTGTCCGCCTCCACCGCGAGCGAACACCTGAACCGGCTGGTCGAGGGCGGCCTGCTCACGGAGGTCCGGCAGGGTCGGCACAGGTACGTACGGCTGTCCGGTCCGGAGACCGCCCACCTGGTGGAGACCATGGCGGGCCACATCGCCCCGGAACGTCGGCCGGTGCGTTCGTTGGCGCAGAGCGCCCGACGACGGGCGCTGTCCCGTGCCCGCACCTGTTACGACCACCTCGCCGGGGCCCTCGGTGTGGACGTCACCCGAGCGATGTCCGAGCGCGGCCTCCTCGACCAGGAGACCGGGTTCGCGCTCACCGACGCCGGATCGGCCTGGTTCTCCGACCTCGGAATCGACCTGCGAAACGGGGGACGCCGCCCCTTGGCCCGTCCCTGCCTGGACTGGACGGAACGCCGACCACACCTGGCCGGGGTGGCGGGCGCGGCCCTGCTCTCACACGTCTTGGCCGCCGGTTGGTGCGTGCGGATCGGGGGCGGCCGAGCGTTGCGGGTGACCGACCAGGGCGTACGCGACCTGGCCGACCTGTTGGGGTTGGATGTTTCAGCCGGCGCCGAAGCGTCCGCGTCCTAGGGTTCGGCGCATGACCGTTGACTTCCTCCCCACACCTAAAGCCGGGGGATTCCAACCAGCGATAACGCCGGTCGGTGCGCCTGCCCTCGCGGGGGCGCTGGTTCCTGCTTCACGGACCGGGTAACCCCGAGGTCTCCGCAGGCTGACACCGCATGCCCTGCGGCGCTGAGGATGTTCTTGGCCGCGTTCACATCGGCGTGATCGGTGTGGCCACAAGAGGTGCACACGAACTCGGCTTGGCTCTTGCGCGAGTGGGCGTCCACCACCTTGCACCGATAACACGTCTGCGAGGTGTAAGCGGGGTCGACCAG